>CAYVVK010000242.1:0-9045 GCA_964454855.1 uncultured Phaeodactylibacter sp.
TTCCTGGAAATGAATACCCGCCTGCAGGTCGAACACCCGGTGACGGAAATGATCACCGGCGTCGACCTGGTGGAACAACAGATCCACATCGCCAGAGGAGAAGTGCTCGCCATCAGCCAGGACAGCCTGAAGATCAATGGCCACGCCATGGAACTGCGGGTATACGCCGAAGACCCCACCAACAACTTCCTGCCCAGCGTGGGCCTGCTGAAACGATACGAACCACCCCGGGGAAAGGATATCCGCCTCGACGGCGGCTACGAAGAAGGCATGGAGATCCCCATCCACTACGACCCTATGATCGCCAAGCTCATTACATACGGCACTACGCGGGAGGCGGCCATCCACCGCATGCTGGAGGCCATAGAGCTATACGAGATCGAAGGCGTGGCCACCACCCTGGATTTCGGCAACTTCGTCTTCCATCACGAGGCATTCACCAGCGGGAATTTTGACACCCACTTCGTAGAAAACTACTTCAACTCCGAAGCCCTGCATGAAGACCACCGCATCGGTGCGGAGATCGCCGCCCGGCTGGCGGTAAAGTTGTTTGAGGATCAGCGTGCGGTATTGAAGGTGCCGGACGTCAGCCGGTCTCGATGGAATGGGGGGAAGGGGTGATTTCTGCCTACGCCAGGGCTTCGGACTCCGGCTGCCATAGCCGGCTACGTCCGACGAAGGCGGCAGGCAGGCGTAATTTGTGATTCGGTTGCGCGGGGATCTACCTAATCAGCCAACCCAACCAACTCAAGGAGAGAGGGTGCTAAAAGAAATGATCTTCACCGGCGTACCCCACATAAAGACAGAGACATCTTCATCAGCTTCCTCGACGGTAACCTCCACGGTTTTTCCTTCGTGTTTGAGTTGCTCGGGCATTTTGACAGGGCGCCACTCCCGGCCATCTTCGCCGATGATGCCCCAGAAGCCGGTTTCCAGGTTTTGAAAGACTACTTTTCCTTTGATCTTTTGTTTACTCATCCTTTTGGCCGGTTACTTCAGCCGGCGCCTGCTGATAGGCCAGGAGGCGTTCGATGGTCTGGTTGAGGCCACCGATCAGCTGAGTTTGTTTGTTAATGGTTTTCTTAAGTTCTTTTACTTCGTCGTAGAGGTAGTTCTGTATGTTCTGCGGGGAAGGCAGGAAAGGGCTTACCTTGGCGCGCACGTACCAGATCTCGCGGATGTCCCCCAGGTTGGCGTGGTAGGGGTCGTAAAAACTGTTGTCGGAACTTAACCGAAGCCGTTTTTCCTCCTTCAGTTCGTTGGCCACCCGTTTGACGACCACATCACCGCGGGTAACGATCACATATACGTAATTGTCTTTTATGGAATTCTCCCAGAGCGTGGGTTCCAGGTAGCTGCACACCACCTTGTCCCCTTCGAAGAGGGTGGGCTCCATACTGTCGCCAGCCACATCGAAGGAGCGGTGGGTACCCACTTTGTATTTGTAATCCGGCAGGGTGTAGGTCGGCAGGTCCTGAATGAAGGTGGGGTCGCTCATTTCGGCGGCATAGCCTGCCTGAGCCGGAACGGGCACATGGACGATCCGCTCGTCATCCTGCGCATTGGTCACGATGGTCAGCACCCGGAATTCCTTACTCCCCTCTTCGGTCATGAACATCGGCCCTTCACCGGTGTAGATGTAAACCGGGTTGATCTTGTATTTTTCCACAGCTTTGCGCAGTAACTCGATAGTGACATCCCGCCGCCCTTTCAGGATTTCGCTTAAACTCTGCGGCAGGTAATCCAGGGACAGGGCGAACTGCCGGCTGGAGCGCACCTGGTTGTCTTCGCGCAGTTTGTTGTGGCACTTGATGAAACGTTGGGTAACAATATTACTCATGAGGGCAGGGTTTTACAGGACTGTCTGAACAAATTTAGGAAATTTGTTCAGCAAATAAGTAAACCCGGGACAGGATTTATCCAAAAAAGTGATACGGCTTTTCCCCCTGCCAGTTCTCCTGCTCGAGCCGGCACGGCCATTCCGGCTTTTCTATTTCTGGGCCTGGAGATACATCCTCTCTCTTTGCGTTTGGGTTTTAATCTTCAAAACTGTCGACGATAGCCAGAAAATCCTCGGCTTCCAGGGAAGCGCCGCCGATCAGGCCGCCGTCTACATCCGGCTGGGCGAAGATCTCTTTGGCGTTATCGGGCTTGACGCTGCCGCCATAGAGGATGGTGATGCCCTCGGCGAACTCTTTGCCATATTTCTTACTCAGCAGGCTGCGGATGTGCTTATGCATTTCCTGGGCCTGTTCCGGGCTGGCCGTTTTGCCGGTGCCGATGGCCCATACCGGTTCGTAGGCAATGACGATCTTTTTCACCGCTTCGGCGCTCAGGTGAAATAAGGCCTGTTCCACCTGCTGCTTCACCAGCTTATTCTGATCGCCGGCCTCTCTCACGTCCAGCTTTTCGCCGCAGCAGTATATCGGGCGCATGCCCTTTTCGAGCACGGCGTCAATCTTTTTGGCGATCAGCTCATCCGTTTCGCCGAAGTACTCCCGCCGTTCGGAATGCCCGAGGATGACAAAGTCCACGCCACAGGATCTCAGCATGCCTGCGGAAATTTCTCCGGTGTAGGCGCCGCTCTCTTCCTGATGGCAGTCCTGGGCCGCGAGTTTGAGGTTGGAGATGCCATTAATAACTGCACTGATGTTCTTGAGGTGGATATAAGGCGTGCCGAGAATGACCAGGTTTTCCGAAGGCTGCAGGCCCGAGACAATGGCCTTGGCCAGGTCCCGCCCTTCTTCGTAGTCCTTGTTCATTTTCCAGTTGCCGGCAACGATCTTTCTGCGTTTCATTCTATCTTGTTTTTTATTGTACTTTTTTTAGTTTCTGACGGTGCTGGTTGTAAAGCTCCACCAGAAAGGCCACTGCCGCTGCACCGATCATCATAAGCAGGTTCCAGTACCAGGCCAGAGGTTCCTGGCCGTGGTCGATGAAAATGGCCTGCTCTGTAATCTCGTAACCTTTGTTTTCCAGTTGCTGCTGGCCCTGCCGGTCATCGGGCAGGCTCCGCACGATGCCTTTCAGGCTAAGCTGCCCCTTTTCGACGCAGTTGCCTGCCTCTACGCACTGAGAGGGAAAATCCGTCGTCCAGGCGATGAAATCGGGCGCCACGGTTTCTCCCCGCCCGTGGGCTTCCAACTGGGAGGCGGAGAGTACCGGATAAATGACCACTCCGGGGCCGTTGGGGTTCTCGGCGGCCTTAAAAACGAAATCCCCACTAAGGTAAGCATTCTTCAGTTCTATGAAATCGGCATCGCCAATTCCCGATTCCACGGCTTCCTCCATGGTGTAGGTACGCAGCTTGTGTGTGCCGAAATTCTGAGAGATCAGGCTGTTGCAGCTGTTGATGAACACCACCACACAGGCCAGAATGATCAGTATCCTTATGATCATAGGGTAGTCAGGTTTTAAGAGCAAGCCTAAATTCGCCGGCCTAAATTAACGAACACAAACGGCGCATGCAACTCGCCGGAAGAAAAGGTAGGGCAAAAAAATGCTCCCTTTTTCTTACCTTACCTCAAAAGAGTTTCCGGAAAAATGAAATTTGGCAAACTATCGGATATTTCTAATGTGGATTTCCGCCTTCCACCGGACGGGGCAACCAACCGCCAAACACTTTCTTCCCTGCCTGAGCGGGATGGGCCGGGCCAGCTCTTCATTGGCTGCACCGGCTGGAGCATGAAGGAGTGGGTAGGAAAAGTATATCCCCCGGGAACCAAAACGAAAGATTTCCTACGGGAATACAGCCGGCAGTTCAATACCATTGAGCTGAATACCACCCACTACCGCATCCCCGATGAGAAAACCGTAGACAAATGGTATCGGGAATCCACGCCAGATTTTCGCTTCTGCCCCAAGCTGCCTCAGTCCATCAGCCATAGCAAAAACCTGGGCCTGGGAACGGAACTCATTCCTGCTTTTTGCCATGCCGTCGAGGGACTAAAAGAAAAGCTGGGCTGCTGTTTTATGCAGTTGCCGCCCTACTTCGACAGGCAGAAGCTCAGCCAGCTGGATACCTTCCTGAAAGCCTTCTCCAGCCAAATCCCACTGGCCATCGAAGCCCGGCACGATAGCTGGTTCGGGCCATCCGGCCTGGACGAGGGCCTTGCTGCGCTTTTAAAAGAAAAGAATGTGGCCACCGTGATTACCGATGTGGCCGGCCGGCGCGATGTGCTCCACATGGCGCTCACCAATGGCGCCGCGATGGTGCGTTTCGTAGGCAACGGCCTGCATGAAACGGACTTCAGCCGTATAGATGAGTGGATCAGCCGGCTGGAAAGCTGGTTCCGGCAGGGGCTCCGGGAGCTATTCTTCTTCCCCCATGAACCCGACAACATCCTGGCGCCGGAACTGGCCGCCTACGTACTGCAACAGGCGAAGGCCCGCCTGCCGGAGATTGAAACACGGGGCCCGCAACTCCTCAGTGAAGAAGAGCAGGGTGAGCAAATGAGCCTTTTTTGATTCATGGAAATTCGAAACAGCCATGGCCCAAACCCATTGCGGGTTCGTGGCGTTATTTATCAAAACGGAGCAAAAGGGATCAACCAGCCGCCGGGCGAAATGTAGTCGCCAAGCGGCAAGTCAACCTAATAAACTCAATCAACCAACCCATGCCAAACCTAGTCGAAAATAAAAAGATCATCAGAAACGAGAAAGCGGTGTCCAACTTCAGCACCGAAGAGCTCGTGCGCCATACCGAGAACGATTATCCTTTCATTCAAAGAGACATCAGCTGGCTTTCCTTCAACTACCGCGTGCTGCAGGAGGCCAAAGACCCCACCGTCCCGCTTTTCGAAAGGATTAAATTCCTGGCCATCTACTCTTCCAATCTCGACGAGTTTTTCCGCGTGCGCATGGCCAACCACCGCAACCTGCTGCGCGTAGGCAAGAAGACCAAGAAAGAACTGCACATCGACTCCAAGCAGATCGTCAAGGATATACAGCGCATCGTCAATAAACAGCAGGAAGAGTTCAGCCGCATTTTCGAAGAGGAGATCATCCCTGAGCTACGCCACTATAAGATCTACCTGCTGCGGCGCCTGAACCTCAACAATGAGCAAAAGCAGTTTGTCGAGGCTTTCTTCAAAGACCACATGTTGCCATTCGTACAGCCGGTACTGCTGGTCAAGAACAAGATCCGGCCCTTCCTCAACAACGCGGCCCTTTACCTCACCGTGCTGCTGGAACACAAGGACGAAAAAAAGGAAGGCGATTTTCACGAATATGCCATCGTAAAGATCCCTTCAGACCACCTTCCGCGATTCATCAAGCTGCCCTCTCCCGCCAACCGCCATGACATCATCATGCTGGACGACATCGTCCGCCATTCCGTATCCTGGATGTTCCCCGGCTACAACATCATGGATACTTTTTCCATTAAACTGACCCGGGATGCCGAACTGTATATCGACGATGAGTTCTCGGGCGACCTGGTGCAAAAGATCAAGGAAAGCTTGTCTAAACGGCAGGTGGGGCCAGCCTCCCGCTTCGTCTATGACCGCGAGATGCCCGACGAGCTGCTGGATTTTCTCAAAGAAGCCTTCGGCCTGGAGAAGTACGACATCCTGCAGGAAGGGCGCTACCACAACAACTTCGACTTCTTCAAGTTTCCGGATTTCGGCATGACACACCTCACCAATACGCCACTGCCTCCTCTGCCCTATCATCCGCTGGAAGATTCGGAAGACTATTTCCGCAGCATTCGCAAGGAAGACCACCTCCTGCACGTGCCCTACCACTCTTACGAATCGGTGATCCGCTTTTTTGAAGAGGCTGCCCGCGACCCCAAAGTGACGCACATCAAGATCGTGCAGTACCGCGTGGCCCGCAAGAGCCGGATCATGCAGGCCCTGCAGGATGCCGTAAAGGCAGGCAAGCAGGTATCGGTATTTATTGAGGTGAAAGCCCGTTTCGACGAGGAGGCCAACCTCAAATGGGGAGAAAAGCTGGAGCAGGCCGGCGTGAACGTGCACTACAGCTTCCCCGGCGTCAAAGTACATTCCAAACTGGCCCTGGTCCGCCGGATCGAAGGCCGTAAACCCCGCATGTACACCTATCTGTCTACCGGCAACTTCCACGAAGATACGGCCAAGGTGTACAGCGACTTTGGCCTGTTCACCGCCGATGAGCGGCTGGTCAATGAGGTGGCGCGGGGATTCTCCTTCCTGGAAACGGTAAAAGTGCCTCAACAAGGTTTCAGCCACCTGCTGGTAGGCCAGTTCAACCTGCGGACAGAGCTCGAAAAGCTCATCGATTATGAGATCGAACAGGCCAAGGCCGGAGAGCGGGCGGAGATCATCCTGAAGCTCAACAGCATTCAGGACCAGCCTATGATCGAAAAACTGTACGAGGCCAGCAAGGCCGGGGTGAAGGTGCAGCTGATCGTGCGCGGCATCTGTTCCCTCATTCCCGGCATCAAAGGCCTGAGCGAGAACATCTCCGCCATTAGCATCGTCGACCGCTTCCTGGAACACGCCCGCGTGTTCATTTTCTACCACGGTGGAGACGAACCCATTTACCTTTCTTCGGCCGACTGGATGGTGCGCAACCTCAGCTACCGCGTAGAAACGGCCTTTCCCGTCTATTCCGAACACCTGCGCAACCAAATCAAGGACTTTGTGACCATTCAGCTCAGCGACAACGTCAAGGCGCGGATCATCGACCAGGAATCCAGCAATGAGTACCGCAAGGACGGCTCCGACCTGGCCATCCGCTCGCAGATGGAAACCTACTACTACCTCAAACGGCAGGCGGAGCAGGAAAGCCACATCGAAGAAGAACCTCCTGGCGCTTAGGGCATTCCATCGATTTTTTCCGGATCTTCATCCAACAGAATGGCAAGCCTCCCGTCTACGCTGTAAGTTGGCAGCCTGTTTTACATAAAACCTGCCAAAAAATGAGAATACCAAATTTCACCTGGCTTATCGCCACTCTGTTCCTTCTTTCCTTCAGTGCCTGCCAGCAGGAGCCTCCCGTGCCCGAAGACAGCCTCTTGTTCATACCGGAAAATACGCCTATGGTCACCGCCATCCGCGTTCAGCAACTGATGGACAAGGCCGATTTTGAAACCATACAGGCATCCGAAGGATATAAGGAGATGCTGGAAGAAGCCCGCGAAGCCAATTCCGTACTCGCCAAAGTGATGGAAGAGCCCGAGGCCTCCGGCATCGACCTCGACAAGAACATCTACCTCAGCATGGAGGTGGAAGAAAAAGAAGAAACCTTCACCACCATCTCAATGTCAATTGCTGATGCCAAAGCATTTGAAGCATTGGTTGAGGCCATGGAAGTAGAGGCCCTCCCCGCCAGCCAGGGCTATCGGTACGCTGCCCCCGGCAAGCACAGCGTCCTGGCCTGGAATGAAAGCGTGGCGCTGATCGGCATACAGAAAGATGGAGCCAACTTAAAAGAAAAACTGGAAACCTACCTGCAGACGCCCCCCGAAAAGTCCGTGGCCCAGAACCTCAACCTCCGCCAGGCCCTGACGGAAGATTTCGACATCGTCAACTGGATATCCTCGGATTTTCTGCTTGAATCCGAGGCCTTCGAAAATTCCTCCATCGCCCTCAATTACGACAAGGAAGACCTCAAGGGCAACTACCTGCAACACTTTCTGGCCTTTGAGAAAGGCGAGATCATCAGCCGCACCAGCCTGGATTTCAAGAGCCGCATCGCCAATGACCTCGGCATGATGTTCCGCGATAATCCCAAAACGGACTTCACCAAAGTAGCGCCCAAAGGCCAGCCTCTGTTCATGCTCACCTCCGCCTTCGACATGGACGGCATCAACCAGCTCCTCGTAGAAAAATACAGCAAAGGGCTGGCGGAAGGTGGCCTGGCGAAATACGGCATCTCCACCAACACCCTCCTGAAAGCCCTGAACGGCGACATCATGCTGGCCGCCTATGCCTCAGAAACGGAAGACAAGAAACCTGTCCTGGCCTTTGCCGCCAAGGTGAAGGACGAGGAAGCCCTGCAGTCCATCTTTGATGTACTCCTCGAAAAACAGCGGGTGGAGAAAATCAGCGAGAACCGCTACCGCCTCCTGGAGTTCAAAATGGAATCGAAAGAGGATACCACCGTTGCCGAAACCAAGGTCGACCTCGACGGCCAGGTACTGGTCAAAGACGGCATCCTCTACATCACCAGCCAGCCAGCCCTGCTCGATAAGGTGGAACAGGGCGAAACCGGCATGGAAGGCCCCGTCGCCGAGCAGGCCAAAGGCCTGATCCACCAAAACATCTTTACCGCCATCGGCGACCTCACCGCCCTGGAAGGCCGTAAGGCCGATCCCGAAAACCCCGTGGAGAGCGTACAGGCCACCGCTGAACGGGGTGGCACCAAGGCCGTCATCAAGCTCAAAGACAAAAATACCAACAGCCTCAAAGCCCTGATCGATATGATGAAGAAGGAGGCGGAGGGGGAAGAGGAAGTGCGGGTGGAGAAGGAGATCTGATGGCTGCAACCTAAGCCTGCTTGATAAGATCAACAAAAGCCGCATAGCGGCGAAGGACCATAGCCGGGGGCGAAAGCCCCCGGTTTCCGTCAAAGCCCAGGGAAGCTGCGTAGCTGCGATAGAACAGAAGGGCCAGCCTTCTAAGGCTGGACAAAGCCGGAAGTCGGAAAGCGGGAGCCGGAAAGATCATGGGCTCTCACAACCGCCTGGCATTCAAAAGCGTCCAACCTTAGACGGGTAGCCAACAGAAGCACATACCTCCTGGCAATCAACAACTTAGCCCCTAAATAAAAATTTCCCCCAAAAAAGCCTTGCATTTTCGCATGAAGTGAAATACATTTGCAATCGCTTCTGGAAAAGGAGCACAGGAGAACGATCCTGAAAATAAATGAATGCGGATGTAGCTTCCCGATAGCAATCGGGAGTAGAGCGTCCCGCTTTTTCACCAAAAAGCGGGGCCAAGGACGAGGCCGCGGGTTCGAGTCTCGTCATCTTAAGGGTTTCATCGTACCGCTTGAAATAAAATTATGCGGATGTAGCTCAGTTGGTAGAGCGCAACCTTGCCAAGGTTGAGGTCGCGGGTT
>CAYVVK010000243.1:0-5237 GCA_964454855.1 uncultured Phaeodactylibacter sp.
ACGCGCCCCACAGCCAGCATTCGCCGCGATCGATGCGCGCGAACGCTTCGTCGAGGCTGCACAGGCCCTGGCGCAGGCTGCTTTCTGGGCATCCGTGCAGTGGACGGGCCGGCCGCCGGCCTCTGCCGACACCTTAGTGGGGGCGCCTTTATCAGAAGCTGCTTTTGATTTAATGCAGGTTTTTTCCCGCGGAGATACATTGACGAACTTACCGGACTTGCTGCAGAACTCTACCGGCACATAGCTGGCCTGCCCGCTGCTGGGGCACACCTGTTTGCGCACGTAACTGGCCTTTCCAGTTTCCTGAACCACGCGTTTTACGATGCTCGCATCTGCAGCGGCTGCTTTGGCGGCAGCCGCTTCCGGGCAAACCTTGGCGCAATTTTTCGAAGAGGAGGAATAGGGGCAGTGCTGAGCCTGCAGGCCGGCAAGGGCGAAGCATCCGAAAAATGCAGTTAGAAGTAAAAGTTGCTTCATTATTGCTTTTTTATCTGGTTAATGTAACATATTGGCGGAAATCGCCGGCAAATTAGAAAAGTTTGCCCAAAAACCTGTTATGAAAAAATTAACGTTTTCTTAAATTCTTGTTTTGCCAATAAATATTCGCCTGGTGCTTCAAAAAGCTACCTGCGCAGAATCTTATATACCGCGTTCGCTTCCCGGCCCACCACCTGGAGGACGTACATTCCGGGAGCCAGGCTGCTGGTATTCAGCCACTGGCTGGCATGCGGCCCTACGGAAAATTGCTGTGCCGGCCTGCCGTCCATGGCATTGAGCCGCAGTTGCAGGAGCCCGCCCGAGCGGTTTTCCACCGACAGTTGATCTCCGAAGGGGTTGGGAAAGACGGAGAGGGCCTCTACGGGTTCCGCTTCCGCAATGACAGTAGGCGGGTTAACGGTTTCGTGGATGGCGTTCAGCAGGGAAAATTCCGTATAGGAATCCTGGCCTATTTCCCAGATCATGATGCCGGCGATCTCTTCCAGGGCCAGCTGGGTTTTGGCCTGAATGGTAGGAATGCCATTGTAGAACGCCAGCCCCGCCTGGTCGGTAAAGGCATTGGCCGGGTTGAGTTCCACCATCGTCCGGTAGGTGAAGGAAGATACCGGGTTGGAGGCGAAATCCCAGCCGTAGAATGGTACGCCCAGGGTGAGCTTATCGCGGGGCACTCCCTGGCCCAGCCAGAAACTGATGGAATTGACGGCAAATTCAAAGGGAGAATGCGGGCCGGGCAGGTTTGGCGCCCAGGGGCCGGTGAGGTTGTATACCATCATGTTGACCCAGTCGAAAGCGGCCAGTGCTTCATCCGTGATGTCGGCATCGCGGCGTATCCCGGGAAGGGCTACGGTAAGCAGTTTGCCTTCGGCATCCAGCGAATCACGCAGCTCCAGTACAAAGGGGCTGTAGAGGTAGTTGACGTCGGGGCCTTCCAGGTCCATATCTATTCCGTCCAGGCTATGGGCCCGCACATATTCCATGATGGTATGGATGAAACCCGAACGTTTGCTCGGCAGCATCCAGCTTTGCCAGGCCTGCCGCCATTCGGTGGTCAGAGCGCCGCCCATGGAAAGCAGTACCGTCAGGCCATGCTGCCGGGCGAGGGCCACGACGGGGGTAATATCCCGGTTGTTCAGCCCTATTTCCAGGCTGCCGTCCATCAGCGGGTTGGCGAAAGCGATATTGAGGTGGGTAAGCTGGCTGAAATTGATCTGATCGCTGTAACCAAAGCGATAATCGGGAAAATAACCTATTACCTTAAAATCTTCCTGAGCCGAAAGCGGCAGCGCCCAAAGCCCGAGTAGCAGTGGTAAGAGTAGAAGTCGCTTCATAGAGATTCTTTAAGTTTTTCACCGGGCCGATGAAGGTGGCCCGGGCTGGGAGAAATAAAACGATGAAACGGGCGTACCGGAATGCACGCCCGTTTCATCATTCAGAACATACCTGCCGGCATCAGATCCCTTCTTTCTCCAGCTCCAGGATGGCCTTGACGTGGGCGTCGGCAATCTTCTGGCGGATCTCGGGCTTCATGAGCTCGGCAACCTGTATCCTATTGTTGTAAAAACCGTTTTCGGTGAGTACCGATGGCATCCTGGTCTTGCGCAACACGTAAAACTGGCCATTGGGCCGGGATTTCAGGTGGCGGTTGACCCAGCCGGTCTCATTGACAAGGTGCTTCTGGAAAACACTGGCGAGCCGTTGCCCGGATTTGCTGCCGTGGTAAAACCAGGTTTCTATGCCGCTGATGCTGTCTGGCGCCCAGTCTTCACTGCTCCGGGCCGGAGCGGCATTGGAATGGATAGAGACGAATATCTTAGGCAGTTTCGACTCTTTCACATTGGCGCGGTCCACCCGGCCTTTCAGAAAGTCATCGATGTCGACCTCGGGAACAGTAATGAAGTAGCTGATCCCTTCTCTATCCAGCTGTTTGATGATGCGGGCTACAATATCGCGGTTGAACTCGTATTCCATGAAGCGGGTCTCCCCGTCGTCGAAGAGAGGAGAGCGTTTGCCGGGCGTCTGCCTGCCATGGCCATTGTCCAGGCACCAGAGATAGCGCCCCTGCGGCTCGGGTTCTGCCGGCTGTTCTTCTGCTGCCGGCTCCGGTTCAGGCACCGGGCCGGGGGCCACTACGATGGGTTCACCCTCTTCTTCAAAAATATCCTCGTCAAAACCGGCGTCGATCTCTCCGGGAGGGATATCGATGTGTTCCATTTCATCGGCCACGACGATAATGCTGTCAGGACGGATCTCGGAACCATCCTGCGGCGCCTCTTCATCAAGCTTGCCCGGGCGGGGTTTGGGTTTGTTACTGCTGCCTCCTCCAAAGAGGTTGGAAAAAAGGCTACGGATCGCATCAAGGATATTCTGGAACATGGGTGAACGGGTTAGTTTTGTTTCGTAAAATTTGGTTTTCAGAAAAAAAAGGGTGCATTATCCCTGTCTGATACCTGCCGCCAGCCGCAAAAGTTACGGACGGCAAATCAAATATAATTATTATTTCGGATTATGTGCCCGGACATGAACAATGTAACAACAGAGCAATTTAACAATCTGTGCCGGTAAACTGGAAATAATGCGTTTCTGGCTCTGTTATCAAAGCCGTATAAGTAAACAGAAACTGTCCAGGTACTCATGCTACTCCAGGTTCCCCACCGGCTTAAAGAGGCGACTCCAGTTGATGCCGTTGGCCAGGCTGCCTTCCCTGGTAGAAAACCAGATGATGACCGGTTTTCCCACCACGTGGTCGGCGGGCACATAGCCCCATACCCGTGAATCCTCGGAATTGTGGCGGTTATCTCCCATCATCCAGTAGTAGTCCATCTGGAAAGTATATTCCTCCGCCGGTTCACCATTGATGGCCACCTGGCCGCCCGTCACCTCCAGCGTATTGCCTTCATACACCCGGATGATGCGTTCGTACAGGGCGATATTCTCCGGGCTGACCTTCACGGTAGCCCCCTTCTTCGGTACATAGATGGGCCCGAAATTGTCCACCGTCCAACCCGGGAAATGCTCGGGGTCATGGGGGAAGAACTTATCGGCATTATTGTCCAGCTGGCCCATGTCTACAGGCGTGATGCTGATGCCGGCATCCATGGCCTGTACTTTCTCTTTTTGTGCGTCCGAAAGGACGATGATAAAGGAATTGGCGCCCTGCTGGGCAATAATGTCATCCCGGGAAATGCCCCATTCCGGGAACATGCGCGTATTGATGGCCCCACTGGGGAAAGATACTACATACATGAACTGCAGGTGCTTGGGCTGCTCCGCCGGCTGCCCGTTGATGTACACCACCCGGTCAATGATCTGCAGGCTGTCGCCGGGAATCGCAATACATCGTTTGATGTAGTGGTCCTTTTTATCCATGGGCCGGGTCACCAGCTCTTTGGCGCCCGACTGTATCTGGCGGGCCTGCATAGGTGGTATGGCCCCGCGGCGGTAGTCGTAGGCCGTCCAGGTGCGGTCGGGGAAGATATAGACGCTATCGCCCTCCGGAAAGTTGAACACCACCGGGTCATTGCGGTCGATGGTTTCCAGGGCGGGGGTGCGGTAGTAAGGTAGTTTGGGCTTCTCCAGGTATGATTCCCCGTTGAGGATGGGCATGCGGTTGTGCAGCAGGGGCACCATGGCGATGGTCTGCGGCGTGCGGATGCCGTAGTGGGCCTTGCTGACGAAGAGGAAATCGCCCACCAGCAGTGAGCCTTCCATCGACGGCGTGGGGATCACATAGGCCTCGATGAGGAACATGCGGATGAAAGCAGCCGCAAAAACGGCAAAGATCACAGCCTCCGCCCATTCACGGACGGCACTCTTGTGGTACGGGTTGTTGGCCTTTAGCTTCTGCAGGCGGCGCTTCTGGTTGTTCTGTGCTGCCTCGGCGACCTGCGCTTTGTATTCGCGCTCTTTGACCAGGGTAGGGCCATCGTAGGCCTCTTCCTTGCTGAATGCCAGGTAGAAAAAGAAAAAGGGCGTGAACAGCACCGCCAGCACACTGTGCCAGAAGGAATACTTTTGAAAGGAACGCACCATGTCGATGGCCATGCCTGCATAAATGAATATGTTGACAATGGGAAGGAGCAGCCAGGCGGCATGCCAGCCTTTACGGCCGATGAGCTGGCACCATATGACAAAGTTGTATCCGGGCACCAGGCCTTTCCAGCCTTCTTCACCGGCTTTGGGGAAGAGAAAGAACAGGCTGGTGCTTAATAAAAGATAAGCGGCGAGAAAGAATATCAGAAAACCCATACGAGCTTTACGTTTTTTGCAAATTTATACGGCCTGCAAAGATAAACGAAAATATGAGTAAGGGAGTATGATCCGCAGGTTTAAGATATACCAGCGCCTCTATTTGAGGTGCCGGCAGGTATGATTGGCCGGCCGGCTTGAGCCTGTGGCACAGGAGGATTCAGAACCCGGCGGAACTGCAAAAAACCAAAACTCACTCCACCCACCCCTCCACATACAGCACCTCCGCCCGGCGCTGCCCGTTGAAGAACACCTTTATCTTCTTACTGAAGTAGCCGAGGTCTCGGGCGTCGTATTCCACGGAGATCGTGCCGGTGGAGTCGGGCGGAGTGGCACTTTTATCCCAGCCGGCTGCCGTGCAGCCACAGGAAGTGCGCACATTATCGATAATGAGCGGCTGGCCGCTGATATTGCGGAAGCGGAAATCGTGCTTTACCGGTTCCTTGTGTTGAATGTCTCCAAAATCGCAGGTGGTTTCCGACAACCACTCCACT
>CAYVVK010000243.1:5247-8635 GCA_964454855.1 uncultured Phaeodactylibacter sp.
GAGATTGAGGTTCATCATGCTGATTTCGCATTTCCGCCTTCCGCCTTCCAACTTCGCACTTCCGACTTCGCATTTCCGCCTTCCGCCTTCAGAACATCCCAAGTATGGTCCGACAGCAATTCCACAGTAGCGATAAACTCATAAGGCGGATTGGGGCCCCATTCTTCCGGGCCGACCATCGATAGCACATAATTGCCGTTGCTGCGCTGGTAGAGGTGGTAGGTAAAGCCGATGAGCGGCTCGAAGTTCATCTCCGCATGGTAGATCTGTTCGGAAATGGTGATGCGGTCCTGAATGGCACGGGCCTGCCGGGCGAGCAGTTCGATCTGTTTTTTGATCTGCCCGAGCTGCATGTCCGTTTGTTTATACATGGCCGTTACCGCCCGCCCCTTGGTTTTGCCCTTGTCGATGGGCTTAATCTCCACGCCGCCCACGGTATGGGCATAGGGCAGGTTGTGGGGGTTTTCCGTGATCTTATCCTTGTCGATGGGGTTGATAAAGCCCTCTTTATCATTCTCTGGCATGGCTCTCATTCTTTACAAAGAAGAATCATTTAAAGCGCAAATTGTTTAAAGGCGCCTGCTAAAAAGCAGGAGCCGGAATCCCCGCTTCGGGGATTCCGGCTCCTCTTACTCTTATTTTCAAAGATGAGTAGGTGGACAGAACAATATAACCCAGGCGGGTTTCGCTGCGCTCAACAATTCAACAATGTAACCCAGACCCATACGGGCCCGTACCGGGGCGGGTTTCGCCATGCTCAACAATCTGCCCGGAACGCCTGAAAATAAAGCGTTTCAGGCTCTACTGCCGAAGCAGTATAAGTAAAATAAATCTGTCCGCCTACTTAGATCATTTCAGTTGCAGAGTCGTCGTACCGGCCAGGTAGCCTTTGTTGTAGACTTCCACCTTGTAATTACCTTCCGCGAAGGTTTGGCTGGGCGACCAGACGCTGCATACCTGCTGGACGTTCTGGTTGTAATCTACATCTTCCACCTGGGTGTAACGGATCTGTTCTCCGTTCGCATTGTTGGTGAACACTCCGGATCCCAGTTCTTCCACAGCCAGGGTTTCTCCCAATGGGCTGATGATGCGGATGATGAACTTTTCCGTTCCCGCTTCCGCCACCTGATTGGCCGTGGTGTTGAAGCAGATCTGTATCTGGTCTACGTTCTTGGCGCTGCGGCGGCTCACGGGCTTGCCGCTGCTCTTGATCTTCATACCGGTGGCTTCCAGCTCATCGACCTTGATCACGGAGGCGATATTCACCTTCTTGGCCAGGCGGGCGCGATCGGCTTCGATCTGTTCCTTCTCGCTGGCCAGGGCGGCCTTGGCGGAAGAAAGCTCCATGTTGCGCACGCGGGCGGAATCGAGGTTGGTGACCAGAGAAGTATTCTCTTCCGTCAACTCGGCGGTACGCGCCGTAAGCTGCTGGTTTTCCTCCCGCAACTGGTTGATCTCCGCCAGGTACTGTTCCACCTGAGCGGTCAGGCCCTTCATTTCCTGCCGGGCTTTGGCCAGGTTGCGGCTGTCGCGAAGCAGGGCGTCGATGCGGTCTTTGGAATCTTTGAGTTCGGCCTTCTGCTGCTCGATCAGGGCGTTGAGTTCCTCATTGCTGCCCCGCAGTTCTTCCAGTTCGGAGAGGGCTTCGTAATATTGTTTTTCCAGTTCGGCTTTGAGCTGTTCAGACTCGTTCAACTCATAGGTCAGGGCATCGTTGGCCTTGTTCTTACCTACCAGGTTAACGACCAGGACAATACAGAGGACCGCCAGTACGGCGATGGTAACGATAGCGGCTACCTTAAGCTGTTGTTGAGACTTGTCCGGCTTGCTCGGGCCCGGATTGGGCGTTGGGCTTGGACTGTTGGTTGACATAATTTTTTCAAAATTTAGTTAGCTATTGAGTTTTGTAAGGATGCGATTAAAACGGGCCCTGCTTCGCGAAAATTGTATCCCGGATTTAGATTTTTCTTCTGCGCTGTTCGTTTTTAGCGGCTCACATTTCGCTTTTTGGGCTTTCTGTAAGTAATAAAAGCGGGCATTTTTTTAGCTTTGGGCATGACCGACGGAATAGACATCGCCAATGTACTTTTTCTGGATATCGAAACGGTATCCAGCAAACACCACTACAGCCAGCTGAACGACGATTTTAAAGAGCTGTGGAAGCTCAAAGCCCGGCAGCTGATGCGTTTTCAGGACGACTCGCCCGAAAACGAGGAGGACTATGCCGCCATTTATACCGAACGGGCGGGCATATTCGCCGAGTTCGGAAAGATCGTCTGCATTTCGGTGGGCATCGTGCACCGCGACACGGAGGACCAGCGACTGAAGCTCCGCCTGAAATCCTTCGCCAGCGAGAATGAGAGCGAGCTGCTCTATGAATTCTCCCAGATGGTGCTCAAGTACTACAACAACCCCAACCGGCACTTCCTCTGCGGCCACAACGCCAAGGAATTTGACATCCCCTACATCTGCCGCCGCATGGTGGTGCACAAACTGCCCTTCCCCACCACCCTCAACATCTCCGGGAAAAAACCCTGGGAGACCAAACACATCCTGGACACCATGGAGATGTGGAAGTTCGGCGACCGCAAACACTACACCTCCCTCAAGCTGCTGGCCGCCCTGCTGGGCTTCCCCTCCCCCAAAGACGACATCGACGGCAGCGACGTGGGCCGGGTCTACTGGGAAGATAAAGACCTGGAGCGCCTCTCGCTCTACTGCGAAAAGGACGTGCTGGCTACCGTGCAGTTGTTCCTGCGCTATAAGTATATGCCGCTGCTGGAGGAGGATCAGGTGGTGCATGTCAGGTAGGACTTGGGGACTTGGGGACTTGGGGACTGGGAGACTTCCTACTGCCTACTGCCTACTGTTGACTGTCAACTGAAGGCCGAGAGACTGGGGACGAAAAACATTCTTTATGAAAAAGCTCATAAAACCGGCCTGTTTACTGCTCTACCTGCTTTCCTTGCTGGTGTTCTTCCTATTGGGAGCCAGTGCTGCCGGCCTGGCCGGTGCTGCTGAGGGGCAGGGGCTGGCGGGAGCGGCTATCGTCATCGGCTATGGGATCATGGCGGGCCTGGCCGCATTGGTTGCCGCTCTTTTTGTTGCTTATTACGCTACCCGTCGGGCTATTTTGCTGGCCAACCGGGTGCTGGGGGTGGTGTTTCTAGTGCTGGTGGTGGTGTTTACCTATCGGTATTATACGCGTTGAGTTACACAGTGTGCTGAAACAGGGCAGTTTACTAAACCTTTTTTCTTTCCGCACAATTAAATTACGAAAGCCGATCAAAAACCCTAAATTTGCGGCCTCAAATACATAAGCAAGAGCAATGAACTTTCTCGAAGAACTGCAATGGCGGGGCATGCTGCAGGACGCCACCCCCGGCCT
>CAYVVK010000243.1:8645-8945 GCA_964454855.1 uncultured Phaeodactylibacter sp.
TCGGGTTCGACCCTACGGCTCCCTCCATCACCATTGGCAATTACGTGCAGGTGATGCTGCTGACACTCTTCCAGCGCTCCGGCCACCAGCCCCTGGTACTGATGGGAGGCGCCACCGGCCGCATCGGCGACCCCTCCGGTAAAGACAAGGAAAGAGAGTTGAAGACGTACGCCGAGCTGGACAGGAACCTGGAACACCAGCAGGAGCAGATCTACAAGTTCCTCAACTTCGAAGAAGGCAGCAACAAGGCCATCATAGCCAACAACCTGGATTTCTACAGCCATATGAACGTGCTGGACT
>CAYVVK010000244.1:0-8921 GCA_964454855.1 uncultured Phaeodactylibacter sp.
CGGCATAGTGGTTGTGCAGCAGGGGGCTGTGCTCCTGAAAGAGGCGGCCGAGGTAGCCGCGCAGGTGGTGGGCGCTGCGGGTGGGCAGGCGGAGTTCCGGGAAGGTGAGGTGGGTTAGTTTGGGCATTGCCGGATTAGGATTTTGGAAACGTTTCGAGGTATTCCCCCGGTGTAAATACTGGGATCTTACCCGGCTTAAAATCCGATTTGTTACGAGTAATGATAGCCTGGCAGCCAACGCTCAAAGCGGCGAAGTAGTTGAACGCATCTTCCTTATCCTTAAAAGAAGATGTCATTGCTTTTTTTTGATGATCGAAAGCCAGAGGAACTTCTTTCAGCAATTGAAGACAAGATCTCCTCAACGCCACATCTAACAGGACATCCGTATCGATATAGATCATTCCCCCAGATGTTTGTTTTTCAGGTACGCCCACTTAGCTTCCTCCGCTATTCCCGGCTGAGGCTCCCGGGCTACGCCGATCATGCTCTCCACGATGGGCAGGAAGCCGCCCTCTCGCTGTATGCGCGCCAAAGCTTCTACGTATTCCGCAACCAACTCGGCCAGGCTTTTTTCGTGTTCGCGGGCATAGTACTCGGCGTCAATCAGGGCCTGTTCGTCAACCTGAAAGGAGATTTGCTTGTTCATGAGGGTTGTTTTTTATTTAGAATGCCTCTGACAAAAGAATAGTTCAGCAGTATTTGCAAAGCCTGCGGCCTCTGTCAAAGAATGACTTGCCGCTATAGCTTTCAGGGGACAACCTTGCGAAGCTCCTCAACCCATTTCTCTTCCTTTTCCCATACTGCCCGCAGGCTTTCCCGGTTGGCGTGATAATAGGCCAGAGCAGCAAATACATCTGCCAATTCCAGGCCGTACTGCTCTGAGATCTCGTCGGCATTCTGGCCCTGGTATTCATACCACATCACTACGTCGCGCACGGTGATGCGGTGGCCGGCAATGCGGGGTTTACCTCCCATGATACCGGGCGTGGAAATGATGCGGGCGTCTAAGGATGCGGTTGGCATGGCGGTTGTTGTAGTTTTTTTTTACAAAATACGGAAAATTTAGAGTTGGGGCTAAAGTATCAAGATATCAACCTGGAATCACTGCCTGATTTTCCTCTGGTTCCTCATAAACGCCATATCCGATTTCCAAACTGTAGTAGGATGGATACCCTTCCTGGTTCAGATGAATTATCGGCCGCTCGTCTAGCTGATAGTGGGAGGGCAGGGCGTTTTGGGGGAATTGTACGACGTATTGTAATAGCCGAGGCCTTAGTTTCCTTAGTTCCTTTTTACGTTCCCAGCGGTCTTTTAACTCTCTTAACTGTTGATATTCATTCCAAACCTGATTCGATTCATCACAGTAATCAATGAAAACGCTATACCGGTTCATCTGCTGATCAATTAATTTAAAGGCCCTATCGACACGCTCAAATTGCATGTTTTTCATCCATTCGATCATCTCCGAGTGTGCGTTCTGGTCAGCTATCTTCGTTCTGATCTCTCTGGCATAATCTTCATTCAGTAAGAAAAATTCGCTTTCCGGCACCAGGTTGCTGCCGATCCTTTCAACAGCTCGGTTCAAAACAGCCGTGGTAATATTTATCAAAACCGAGTCATAAATATTGGCGCCCTTTTCACTAGCGAACAGCCTTACTTCTCCCTTTCCTTTCAATCCATTACGGTTGCACCTCCCTGCCGACTGGTTTATGCTGTCTAACGGCGCCAGGTCGCGGTAAACAATATCCAGGTCAATATCAACGCCGGCTTCAACCACCTGTGTGGTTACGACAATCAGTTGCTTGCCCTCCGGTGGGTTCTTGATCTTTTCAATCCTTTCCTTACGCAGGGCTGGCAGCACCGCTGCAGATAAATATTCCAGTTCCGCCTCCGGATTTTGGGCTTTCAGTCGCTTAAAAACTTCCTGTGAGCTCTTCACTTTATTCAATATGAATAAGAATGACCTTCCCCGGTTATTGGAAATGGCTTCCTGAAACCTGGCAATCAGCTCCTCCAAAGGCAATGGGCCCTCTTGCCATAGGGAAAGGTCAAGCGTGATACGATCCATGTCCGTAAAAAACTTGCGTGTGCGCTCACGAGTTGGATCTGTTAACTCCAGCACCTCATTGCCGGAGATCAGGAAAGGCTGTGTGGCAGTTACAAAAATAAACCGGGTGTTAAAGTGGTCAAATAGGGCATGAAACATCGTTTCCACCGTCTCGAAATACTTGGGCGGAATGTTCTGCACCTCATCCAGAATGATGATGGCATTGGCCAGGTTATGAAATTTACGCAGCTTTCGGTTTCGGTTGGAGAAAATGGTTTCCAGCAATTGTACGAAAGTAGTAACCGTAAAAGGATATTCCCAACCTTCGGTAAAGTACTCCTTCTCTGAGTCGGTCAATTCGTCATATTGCGCTTTCTTCTCCGGCCAGTCAGATAAATAGTGGTGCCTCGCCAGATACCCGTCCGGAATTCCAATACCCGAGAGGATATTCTCCAGTATCTGTGCATTCTGGTCGATAACCGAAGTAAACGGCAGGCAGTAAATAATTCGCGGGATGGCAGGGTACCCCTTTTCCCGGTATTCCTCTGCTAAAGCATTTTGAAGTTTCAAAGCAGCATTGAAGGCCGTCAGTGTTTTTCCCAGGCCGGTTGGCAGGGTGATGGAATAAAACGGTGATCCTCTGTGCTGGGATATGTTCTGCTCCACGCGCTGGTAAGCCTCTTCCCTGATGAGGTCGATCGGCTTGGCAGGAGTATCCCCAAACTCTTGTATTTTAAAAGAGTAAACGGCCTTTGGGTCGAATAAATGAACGCGCCCGATTCCATCCCTTCTTTCGAGCATCATATCCCCTTTATCGGCAGCCAGCAGTAGAGAAAATAAGAAGAGGGTTTGCAGATAAGGCTTGATATCCTGCGCCGGTAATTCTTTGTTCAGTTTCCTGGCCATGCGGGCACTGCCATAAGAGGAAAGTAAAGAATCGGCCTCAGGAGGAAGCGCCAGATCAAAAGGTTCAATGATGCAGCTGTAGTCTTCTTTATCAGCCTTCGCCCACTGTTGTTTCAATTGGCTTTCCCGTTGAGGGTCAACAATAAACTCATCTTCTCCGAAATTATGAAGATCCCCATGATGCCGCTTGACGATTTCCAGGAGAATGGCCCGGAGTAAGAGAGAATCCTCCTGAAGGCTGGCCTGCAGAAGGAAAGCCCCTAGCTCAGCATGAGAACCCAGCCGGGAATCCTCCGCCAGTTCTTCTTCCAGTTCAAAACGGGAAAACTTCTTGTAAAAGTCCTCTACGTATTCTGCATCGACACCATTCATTTCCGGGTTCTCCTCCAAGACGGCTTTGATTATCTTGTGCTGAAAGTAAACGGTGGACTTCCCAAAATCGTGGAAATAAACCAACAGGCGCCTCCAGAATTCCAGTTGTTCGGGCGAGGCGAAAGAGCTGGCTATGAACTTGGCGCCCAATGCCCGAGCAGAAATATTGTCCACTTCTCTCAAATGTTTGGAGAGTGGCTGATGCGGATGAGAGATCAGCTTAGAATAAGACGACATTGGCCGGGTTTTGAGGTGAACCTAATGATACCACTTCCCTTACCTCGGCAAAAATGGCCTTGCCGTTTTGATCCAGTATGATGTCATCCCGATCCAGTACATTTCGCGCTTCATCCATTTCCAGGGCGTACTGGGAAATTTCCATGATGCGGTTTCCTCCGTCAAAGGCCTGGCCCGTGTCCAATGCAACTAAGCTCCGGCGCGGAATAACCGAATGTATGGGCTGAACACCATTTGGAACCACCGTTTCCGCTTCCCACTGCCCGATGTAGGCAAAACCTGCCAATAAGTTGGCTAAGCCCAGGGAGGGAGTATAAACGCATTGCTTAGCCTCCAGGCACTGCTTCAGATCATCCAGAAATTGTTGGTCCTGGTGGGTAAAATAGATCCGGTAGTGAGGCCGGTGTACAAACTCCATCAGTGTCGGCTTGCGGTTGTCATTGGGCTTCATCGGCCCGAAGACTGCCCGCAGGTTGATATTGATCCGTTGAAACGCCAGGGGCCGCATTATTTGTATGCCTATCCGGCAGCTTCCTGGTTTAAAATGGCGCAGATACCGGTTTTCGCTTTTGTCCAGTCCGATGATCGCTCCCACCGTTCCATAGACCGCAGTTTTGACCGGTATCGGGTACGTCAGCGCCGTAGTTGTGGCGTAGATCTTTTTGTAATGCGCCTGGCGCCCCCACAGATCGAAAGCTATGATTCGATCCATCATGCTCAATTGTTCGGTTGGAAAATGGGAGCGGACAAACGCAGCCTGTCGTCCTGTTGTACAAAAACCTTGTCTATCTTGTCTTTGTACTGGTTTAGCAATTCATTCAACCGGCTTGTATTTAAGGTATAATCCTCCACGTCCGTAATGGCGTCTGGCTTCACCTCCCGGTCATATACCATATCCAGCCGTTCCAACAGGTCGCCAATAAAAAACTGGGGCTCCTTATAGTCGATCTTGACCAATAGGCGAGGCATGTGCCCTTTCTTGGAGCGGCTGAGCAGGCCCTTGGTGCCGTTCCACATGGCGGCCAGTAACTCTTCTACATCTCTTTCCATAAGTTGAGTATGGCGAGCTGCATTTTCATTGATGACGCCGTGGAAGCCGATGAGGCCGTAGGTGATGTTGTATTCCTCCCGAAAGGTGCGCTGTTGGGCGCCCTCTGAAGTCGCAAAAGCGCCCGTGCCCTTAATGAAGTTGACGTTCACGCGATGCAGGCTGCGCCCCATGCCGAACTGGACCGGGCCGGTCAGATTAAAAGTTTTGGCCTTCTGGTTTTTAGGAGCGGAAACACCTCCAAATAACCGTACGTCAATAAATTTCTCTACAAACTCTTCCTTGTCCTTGTAAGATTTGCTCCGTTGTTCACCCGTCACCGGTTTTCCATCTTCGTCGCGAATGAATATGTCTTTGTTTGCCTCGGAACCATTATACCCATTCTCCATCAGATAATCACGGACCGTTCTTTTAAGGCGCACATCAGTCACCAGGCATTCGCCCGACCCCTCGTCAATCCTGGGCTTATTGGCGTCAAGCGGGTCACCGTTGGGGTTGCACATTTTGCAGTCGTAAAGAAAAAGGAGCTCGCTGCGTTGGGAAACGATATTGGACATGATAAATTCAAGTTTTATCGGGTTAAGAAAAAATTATCCTTCGGATTCCGCTTTAGCATTTTCTGCCTGGCGAAGCCTGATTTGATATTGGGTAAATTCTTTTTGCATGACCAGGCCAGCTGCAAATGCGAAAGAAATATCAGCTCGGCTTACATTGGAGGGCTCCATTAGCATGGGAACCACTTCAGCCCGAAGTTTTTGAATATAATCCCGGGTATCCGCATATTTATACAGGATCTCACTGTATTGATTCATCTTTTCCTGCAGGCTGGGAAATAGTTTTCTCAGATCGTGGTCATCAAGATTCAAGCCGCTTAGCTTTTCCAGGAAGGGCTCACTTCCCAATTTTTTTCGTTGTGCCTGTAAGAGTAACTCTGTAAGGCACCCCACAAAAAATGCCGCCTTTTTATAAGGCTCCGCAAAGAACTCCGGATGCGCTTCCATAAACCCGTCTAATGTTAAGGGAACTGCTTTTTCTTCCATTTCATGCCTGTTTTGATAATTGAAAAGATCTAATTCCAGAAAAAAATGCCAGAGGGCGAAGGCGTCTTTGGTGCGGAACTGATACCGGTTTTTATCCTCGTGCCGCTGTTTGAAAGATTGCCGAATCTCTTCCAGGAAGGCTTTGACTACCAGGCCTTCATCCAGAGGCTGGCCGTAGAAAACCGATTCCAGTATCCGATAGAAGAAAGGTTGAAAGATAACTTCGTTGTTAACCGTGTTGGAAAAGTAGCGCTGTATGCGGGAGAAGGTAACGAAGAATTCATAGGTTTTCTTCTTCGTTACGATCCGGTTGATGCGTTTGTAACGGGCTTCAATTTTACCTTTTGCGCTGAAGATTCGGCTGAAGCGCGAAGGCAGAATATCCGTCAGGTGCAGCTTAATGGCAAATTGAGCCTGCTTCTTTTGAAAAAAGAAAATGTCGTAAAAGATCCCTTGTTTTGCCAGGCCTCTCTCCTCCGCAATGTCCGCAATGACCCGTTCATTATTGAAAATGGATCGGCTTGCATTTTGAAGGCTATCGTTTACCCCGTTGACCCGAACCAATCCATCAACAGCCTCCAGCATGGCCTCATCGTCCTCCTGAATGAAATGAGGGACAATGAAATAGTTCAGCGAATAGAAGCTTCGGGTGAGCTTCGACCGGGCAAACCTGCGCGCCCCTTCCAGTATTTTTACCGCCTCCGGCGAAGCCGGGAACATTTTATAAGAATCAGAGGGGTTGAACCCTCCCCTGGAAAAGGTGAGGTCATTAATGGTGAACCCCAAGGTATCCACCCGCCCCCAAACCTCCGGCGCCTGCTCATAGGTTAGAGCGCACAAATGCTCTTTTGCCTGGCTCTTTTCGTAGTACTTGCTGTAAGCCTCCGCCTCGAATATTGCAATGTTTTTGTCGAATTCTCCCAGCCACTTTCCGTTTACCTTGAAGGTTAGCAAGTACCGGTCATCCTGGTTGCCATTGAAGGCAAGCAATTGTTCTTCAATGGCCTTCAAAGCATCCTCCTTTTGTCCTTTCGAATAGAAAAAAAGGCTTTCCTCACCCGGAAAAGCCCTCTCCAGGCGGCTCATGAGTTTTCGGACATTTTCTGAATGGCCTTCTTCTTTCCCAGAGGGATAGAAAAAATCAGTCGGCACCAGAGGCGCTCCTCTGGCGCCTTTCGGCTTGCGATACAAATAGTACTTCAGCAGGGCCGGCTTGAAAGGCTCGATAGAATAGGTGCTGTCAACCTTTCCTTCCCGGATGTTGAAGTAGATTACTTTTGCCTTGTCGAGCTTTAAATTGGGAAAAGGGTTCTGCCACGGAGTGAAGTAAATACTATATTTCTCCTCACGCTGAAGCGCTTTTCCCAACCTGTAAAGATTTTTAATCATGCCATCTGAATTCAATTATTTGCAAATATCTCACCTCCCATTGACAACTACCGTCACTCCCCCGCCGGGAACCATTTTTCTTGTAGTTGCCTTTACTTCCTGGAGGCTTTGCCGGGGCCCGTCATCACCTTTTATTTTCTTCGTTCGTGTTGTGTTTACTGTAAGAGCGCCAAGCGGTGTACTATATCCTACGGGCACCTTTATTTTCAAGTTTCAGCAATTACTTAGTTACCCCTCTTATCAGAAGAAAGTTTTTCAAAACCATTCCGAAGGCTTTTCTAGAATATAACCGCTTGGTTTGGCCACTTTCAAAGGAAGTTGATTGTCCTTGAGTTTTTTCCGGCCAATTATAAAACTCGCTTTTGCCGCCTTCTGTACATTGATATTCTGCCTGTTTGGAGGAAAGGCAACTACTACTCCTTTTTCAGGAAAATTTTGATGTATAGCTTTAATGGGAGGGACAAGATCACTATCACCTGAAACAAGGATAGCTGTATCATATCTGTCATGTATGGCATCAACTAATAAATGGGTGGCGATATTTACATCCGTCATCTTTTCTTTGGGGCTTTGCCATATATTTCCGCACCTGTAACATTCTTCAGTATTTGGCTGATACTGGCCATAAATAAGTTTAACCCCTTGAACTTCTAAAGCTTCTAAATAAGTAGTCTGCCTTTTCTGCTTTCCATGATCATTTGAGACTCTGGATGTAAAATATTTAACATCAGAAAGTATTTGGTCAGGTTTCAGGAAGCCCTTTGATAACGCATACACATTAAGCCACTTGACGTCTTTCCATTTTTGGATCATTCCGAAATACAGGTTGAATCCATCAATATAAACAATAACTCTTTCTTTGGGGATTGAACTTGTTTTACTCATTAATTGTATTTACCTTTGTAGCACACGAACCTCTCCGGAGATAGCATCTCCGGACCGACGCGCCGAAAGGCGCGTTTCTTATTTATTCTTGCCCTGTTCTTCTAATTCTATCATTTCTTCTTTCTTACACAATGTATTTTTACTCCTTTCTTCCAGTGTGAGATTCTCTATTTCTATTCCCAGCCATTTACTCTTCAGCAGAAAACGTTTAGCCTTACTCCCTAGATAGATAGTATATGTTATCATCAGGATTGATATCAGACAAATAACAAATCCTAAAACAGGAAACCTTTCAGTCAATAGCTTGATCAATACGTCATACTCCATTTCATTTTATTTTAAAGAAAAAATGTAGGGATTGCTAAAATTTGCCTTATTTTATTGGATAAATAGATCAATCCCCACTTACCCTTGATGCTGTTTCAATTTTTATTGTTTTAAATTTTGATCAAGGTTATAAAAATGGTACTTTCCCTTTATGCTTAAAAACTTTAGCAAAAATAAACACAAAACCCTCAGCTTGCAAGCTATTCTTTGTTTTTTCTACTTCAACAAACCTATTGGCTATTTCTAATAAATTGATTATCAGCGATAAATGATCAAAAAATAAATTTTACATCATATCATTGATTTTCCATCTTCTATTAAAAGCCCATGCTTAGCGCGATAGCATCCGCGGGCCGACGCGCCGCCCGGCGCGTTTCTTTTTCCCGTCAGCTGGCCACTTTCTCCGGCTGCCGGAGCCATAGGCGAAGGCATACTCTTTGTCCGCTGATTTTGCTCCACCACATATCTATTGTATCTCTATCATATTTCTCCCCTTGCTATAGGAGACGGCCATAGGCTCCCCGACTCCCCTCTCTTCCGGCAGCTCCCGCAGGGAAAAAGAGAGGGGACAGATTGGCGCCAATCAGGGGTGAGTCCAGCGTCAGGGCCCCCACCGCCCCCGCCCCGCCCGCTCCCGCAGATACCCCCGAAACTCCTCCGGCTCCTCCAC
>CAYVVK010000245.1:0-8912 GCA_964454855.1 uncultured Phaeodactylibacter sp.
GAAATCAAATGGGTTGTCGTTGGATAGGCCAAAGGCTGCGTCGGGAGGCACATCATCCGAAGCCACGGAAAGCCTTTTGGCTCCTGCGGCCACAGACAGCTCCAAACTCAACCAGGGCCCGAGCGGTAGTACTTTGCCAAATGCCCCTAAGAAATCTAATGAAGTATTCACCACCTCAACCCCGGTGAGCTGCTGATAATTTCCATTCGCCCGGTCAAGATAGGCCCGTCCCCGGGCAACGGCTTTTTTAAAACTAAACTGAAAGGCAAGAAAGGTATTCTGGTGTTTGCGTTTGAACAAATGGTCATGATACTGGCGGTATTCCCCGATCACCTTGTACCCGTCAAAATTCTTGTTTGGAAAAATCCCGAAATCGCTCAGGTAGCCTCCTCCAAGGTGGATGGCCGCATTGCCGCTAATGGTATGCTCCAGGCCTAGTTCGATGCCGGGCGTGTGAGCCAGCATGGCCAGCGGGTTTAATTTGATGGCCCAATTGGGCTGGTAGATCCGGCCGGATTGCCCTTGGGCCGGCGGATGGAGGCACAAGGCTATCAGGACAATAATCAGACACTTAAGTAGCTGCATACAGGCCGGGCGTTAACTTCCGTAGCGGAAAGATGAAAGCAGCAGGATGTTATCCAGGTCGGTGTAGTCGAATTCGTACACATTCTCCGGGCCGACGACCAGCAGCAGCCCGTTTAGCGGGATGACGTCAAAGGCCGTCAGGTAATCAATGTGTGCGATGGATACCAGGTTATAAGGATCGGCCACGTCAAATATTTTCAGTCCTGCTTCATCGTCACAGACAAACAGTGTAGTACCGTCCAGCCCTACGCCCTTGGGCGCAAACATTTCGTATTCGGCAAGTAAAACGGGCTGCCGGGCATCCGTGATGTCGTAAATTTTGAGCAGGTTGGCATTGGCCTCAAAGGCGCCGCCGCAGGGATTGTTGAGCCGCCGCTTGGCGTTCAGGGTGACGTATGCAAAACTATCGTTGGCGACCACCGGGTCGCAGGGATAAATATCAAACTCAAAGTAGCTGGTGGCGGATAGCTGTTGGGGGATTCCGTCTTCCATAATTTCGTAAATAAACAAGCCCTCACCCGACCCGATGAACAACTTCTCCTTGAAATTGAAAATAGTCTCTATGCGGTTCCCAATGGGTTGTTTATCTATCTGGACCGGATCGGCGGCATCGGAAATATCAAAGGTGATCAGGCTCTGCTCGTCTACCACGTACATAAAATCGCCCACGATAATGAAGCGTGCGTAGGACCCGCCAACACCTGCTGCATCCGGACTGGGAGTAGCCTGATCGTTCAGGCTGGATTCACAAGCCACGAACAGTCCCGCGGCCATTAGGGTGAATAGTATAAGTGTACTTCTCATAAACTTCTATGATTGAGGGAGATAATTGCCTAACGCAGACATTTCGGGTTAAACAATTCTGCTTCTTCCCATCCGACTACGAAGCCTTTTTCTTCTTCCACACATTCAAAATAGCCGGAGAAGCCCTCCGGATACGCTTTGGCTTCCCGGGAGTAGAGATCTTTCACCCGGCTGACGACCTTCACGTTGTGGATGTCACTAATATCGATAGCGACAAGATCGGTATAATTATCGGCGTACAAAATATTCCCATTGATCGCGATATCCTCCGAACCAAAGATCTGGATGAAAGCAACCGGTAGGGGTTGTGTAGGATCCGAGTTATCATATACATGGATGCCCCGGAAGCGCTCATTGACATAAATATAGGGCGCCTTGTAGTAGATCTTCCCCAGATTGCCAATGGGTTGCGGCGGGAGGCTAATGATCTCGTCCCAACGGTCAAGTGCGGCGTAGATCGGCCGCACCCCTTCCTGAACGCCCACATCGGCAATATCCTCGATCTCCACCAATTCACAAGCCGTCGTCGTGAACAGGGCCAGTAGTACTGGGGCATGCCATCTTGCCATCTTGCTGAAGGTGGTTGTCTTTAAAAAATGTTCCGGAAATTGGATTGTCAATCCGTAAAACGCCTGGGGTTGAGGTTTCGCTGTGTGGGGTTATGTACGCATATTTTGTTGATGGGTTTCGGGGATTGTCTAACAATCCAACACGACATTTCTGGCCTGATCTTTTCCTTTACCATCCCATTGGAAGTTTTTGGACTGTGAACTCCATCCATCCGAGGCGTAGATGGAATAGTTTCCCGCGGGGCCGGTGATGAGTACTTCGCCATTAGCATCGCTTTTTCCAACGATGTATTTTCCAGTAGGGTCTTGTACATCCACAGTAATGCCTGGATAGGGTTCATCGCAGGACTTGACCACGATCGTGAAATAAGTATCCCCTTCTACGATGTGGTATATGTCTCCAATGTTGGGCCCCCCAATATAGTTATAAGCCGGGCTGCTTCCATCCCTGGGAACGATCACCCAAAAAATATCGTCGGTCAGATCAAACAGTTCAAGCCCAAAGATCCAGTTTTCACGAATAGATTCTCCCCGGCTTGGGGCGGGGAAACTGCTCAGGGCCGGTTCCGAAGATATATCCCCGGGAAGCAATACGAGGCGCCCTCCTTCCAGAAAGTCTTTTAATGGTTCTGAAGAATAGCTAATGCTTTTGAAAGTTTGCTCACCAGCATCATTCAAGAGGCTATACAAGGCTTTACGCAAGGCATCAGGAAGACTAACTTTATTTTCATGATCCAGCATTTGCTGAAGGGCTTCCTTTTTATAATAGGCAAAAGGCAGTTTTTTAAAGCCGTATTCAGACTGCATAATATGCAGGAGCAATGGTTCTATGCTAGACTGCTTGCTAATTCGGTTTACTCTTTCCAGGAACCATTTTTTAGCCTCAGGGGTCCATTTATAGTTCGTGAGAAGGTACTCCAAGGTGCGTTCCTCCACTATAGTGACGTCGCCAAAGTCTCCAAACAAAGGCAATAACATTTCCGCATCATCCACCGAAATCCGCCCGTCTCCCTGGCCAGCTACCCGTCGGCCGGCTTCTTCCAGGATTTTTCGATCATAACGCAGGCCGTCAATTACCCTGTAGTAGGATTTAATTTTTTTCACCTCAAGGGACATTTCCTTGTCCAGCCAGGCCTTGGCCGCATCCGTCCAATTGAATTCGGCTAACAGGTAGGCCATCGTATCTTCTTCGATCTCTGTGACCCGTCCTCCATCCTTGGCGAGTTGCCAAAGGTACTGGGCATCCTGAACAGATATTCGGCCATCTCCTACGCCGCGGGCCCTGAATATCGCGTTATTGATCAGGGAGGCGTCATAGCGCTTGCCGTCAATGAGGGCGTAATAATTTGACATGATAGATGGTATCAGTTATTTAGGGTTAAAATATCCAACTGTAATTTATGTCCAAATCGTTGTAGTCTGAAATCCAAGGATATCTCCTGCGGGGGTTAACCCGACAAAATAAACGGGATATTCCGAATCATTGCGCGCTCCATCGAGGCCGACGACGATATGCGTGAGGTGGGTGAGGTGTTGTTCCATAAACATATGGAGTGTTTTAAACGACTCCAAAGCTGCTAATTGTTCGTATTCCTCATATAGTTCAAATATCCACTCATAATCAGGCCTGCCTTGGTGCCATAGCTGAATGGCCTCTTCTTTATTGGATGGATCCAGGCCCAGGGTGGAACTAAAGTTTTCCTGGGTCAATTCTTGTAAATCGGCTTCTTTCCGGAAAACCGATAAGTAGGCATCGGCTTCATTAGCCCAGGCTGGAAAGTACAGGCCGTTCCCTAATTCGAAGAGGCTATCATAGAGTTTATCGGTAGTAACCTCTTCAACTGCCTGATCTTGCAAAATGGCGTACCGAACGGCCAGGCGTGCAGTGAATGACATTTTTGCGATCTCAGCAGCGGACAAGCCATTGTTGTTTACGTCATAAGCATCCACCAACTTTTCTTTGGCGTAGGCCAGGCTATTATCGATATCTTTTTGGGTGATCCTTGCGCCCGGCTTGGAATCCCGATGATCCATAAACCGATAAAAAACACCGGTGAGTTGTTGTTCAGTCCCCTCTAATTCCTTAAGTTTTCTACGAATATCTTTTCGGCTTACTATAGGATCATCACCGGCAGCATCAAGGATATTCTGTGCTGCCTTTTCTAGTGCTGCATGCACTTTTTGTTTTGCCAGTCTAGCCATTTGAACAGGATTTAAGTGGTAAAGGTATTAGATTAATCAAATAAAGATATCCCCCAGATGGTAATCGCATATTCCGCCGGGTTCAAACTGACCACCAGGTCATCAGGCGAAATACCATCGGCTACCGTACCGCCATTCATGAAGCCTCTAAAGAAAACGAGGTCGATGTAGCTGTATTTTTGCAACCCAAAATAATTGATAAAAGGGTCGATCATTTCAGAGATGCGTTCAAAGGAGAACCAATTGTCTTCGTCAAAACGAAACCACCAGCTGGCAAACTGGATCTGAGCAGTTAATCCTTCCACCCGGTCTAAAGGAGATTTCTCAAGCAGGGCTTGCGCCAACGCCCCGATTACGTAATTGTCATGTCGCTCATTGGCGATTTCCAATACCTTTTTTCCAATGAAGGTTTTTAGCAATCCCTCCTCTTCGGTAAGGCGTTTATATTCCTCGGGCTCCAGACTATACCGCCAATAATTCACTGCCCAATTCTCCCCTAATACGTTTTCAAACAATTGCTTCCGGAAGATCTCTTCGGCAGGCTGCCAGATGAATGCAACGATATCGAGTACTTTGTCCTCTCCAATCCCCTTCACTGCCAATACTTCATCCAGCTTATTGAACCGCCCCGCCGGCAGGTTGGCCCGGGTATCCAAAATATTTTGGGCAGATTGTGCCCCGATAGAATAGCTCGACCGCTCTTCTTCGGAGAGATCGGGTCGATGCTTTTCAATATTGGTTAGATCATCGACGGCCTGCGCTTCGTTCAGAAAATTCAAAACGGCCTGAATCTGAACGGGGAGTAGTTGATTGATGGTCGGTCTTTGCATAGAAATATTTGGTGATAGGTGGAGTAATTATTGCTGTTGCACCGCTATATTTAGCCATGAAGGCATCTCGGATGCTTGGTGCAATTTAACTCGGTATTTCCATGATTCTGCTATTCGATGGTTAACTCTTCTTTAAATCGACAGGAGTCACATCCACTAATCCCAATCAGCAAGCGCCCGGGCTCGGTTCATCAAATCCAGATTGATGGGGGCATCCCGTTCAGGTTGAATACCTCGCAATAAGGTAAATACATCTTCCGCGTATACCTTTTGGGTTTCCAGGTTTCCGCCAGCTTTCACAAAAAGCAAGGAGGTTTCAATCTTGCTGGGCTCGCTAATTTCAACTTGCTCCTGTTGAGCCACCCATTTTTTCATGTTCACCAACTCTTGCAGAGTGATTTGCCCATCCACGTCTATTTTTTTTGCCTGCTGTTCCAACTCCGGTAGATATTTGGCAAATAGATCACAGTGGGTCACCCCATGTACCTGATCCAAGGCATAGATGTTGGGCGCTTCTCCTTTGATGACCGACCAGAGGCCGTTTTGCTGCCATCCCACCTGTATCGCTACAAATTGAGCCATGGAGCGATCCATTCCGAATTGTTCTACATCATCCACAAAGGCTTTCCTGCTTTCCATCGACGGTTTGGCAATGGCAAGAAACGGACATTTGATCTGGGCTTCTCCGCTGTCACAATCAGGTACGTACAGGTTTCTGACATAGATATCGGCACCTGCCAGCGCCAGGAAGATTAGGCCAAAGACGATTAAGGTGATCTTAAACCACCTTCTTTGCAAGAGTTTTTTCTTTTCCATAGTTACTTTTGATACGCTTTGGTTACTTCATCACAATAGTCATAGAGCTTTTTAGCATCTTCCATATTCTTGGCGCTTTCCGCTTCTTCAGCCACTTTTTGATCAGCATAATACGCTCCACTTACCAGGTCTTGTGCGGGCATTACTGCACATAATGTCTGGGTGCCGGCGCCTACATCAGGGGTTACAATAGACTGTCTTTTACCGGTAATGGCTTGAAATAAATATTTCAACTTCGTGAGAACGGAAATGTGCCTTCCCAGATTGGTCTGGACCACCCCAGGGTGGACAGAACAGGCTTTCAGGTGTTTATATTCAACTGGAAATTGCTTCGACAAAAGTATATCTCCAAGCTTTGACTGCTGATATCTATGCCAGCTGTCATAAGATTTTTCATCTACCTGCCTAATTGCTTCGATCTCAATTCTCGGGGCTTTCACATAGTCGTTGACATTACCTGGGGGTCTTCCTATCAGCGAATGGCCTGAAGAAGATAACCAGACCTGCCTCTTGGTCTTGGGGGCAAGAATTTTTGCCAATAAGAAATGCCCGATAACATTGGTGCCCATCTGGATCTCGAAACCGTCTTTGGTCTTTCCGGCAGGCGTGCTCATGACGCCTGCATTGTTGATGAGGCAATCAACCCCCTCATATTTGTCATGCACATACGATGCAAAATCTCTGACCGATTGCAGGTCGCCCAAATCGAGGGTGCGAGCGGTATCTAACTGATTTTCATTGATTCCGAGCTTGACGTCACTTAATAGTTCCGCTGCAAATTTTGCTTGTGATTGACTATTTCTCCCGGCCGCTAACACCGTTCCTTTGGCTTTAAGCAAGGCTTTGGTGGTTTCAGCGCCCAGTCCTGAATAGGCCCCGGTGACCAAAAATACTTTTCCGGTGAGGTCTTTACCTTCCACGATATCGTATGCTGTTCTTTTCTTGTTTGCCATGCTTTTGTGTTTTGATCAAATTAAATCGATGATTGAGTTGGATACTTATCCATTTCGCAGATTATCCGCTCAGTTGAGCAGACGGTACTCGCTCGGGCTCATTCCCGTTTTGGATTTGAAGAGCTTGCTGAAGTGTTGAGCATATTCAAACCCCAGAGCGGTCGCGATCTCATTAATGGAAGCCGTGGAGTTGAGCAATTTTAACTTTGCCAGATCGATCAGATGGCCGTAGATGTGGTCTTTGGCACTTCTACCGGTTTCTACTTTCAACAGATCACTCAGGTACGAACCGGAGACGTGCAAAGCTTTACCACAATCCGCCAAGGAAGGCATGCCTTTTTCCGTCAGTTGCTCAGACGAGAAATAGGTTCGTAAATAATGTTCGAAACGACTCACTAAATCTTTATTCAGATTGGTGCGGGTGTAAAACTGCCGATCATAAAACCGGAGGCTGTATTTTAGAATGGTTTCCAGATTCTGAATAATCAAGTCCTGAGAGTGCTTATCCAGGTTTTGCCGGATTTCATGCTCCAGATTATCGACTACGGTGTTCAGGAACTGCTTTTCCTTGCCCGAAAGGTGCAACGCCTCATTGTTGTCATACTTAAAAAACGAATATTGCTGAATATTTTTCCCCAATTCCGATTTGCGAATGAGGTCGGGGTGAAAGAGGATCGCCCAGCCCTCCTCAGAAGTAGCCTCTTTACTGCGTTCGAAGGTAGCTACCTGCCCGGGGCCGATAAAGACCAAGGTCCCTTCTTGATAATCATAGGTGGTTCTGCCGTATTTAAACGCTCCACTTATCTTTCCCTTCAAAGCGAAATAATACAAATCACTGGTAAATTTCACCTGATTTAGGTCCATCTTCGTTTCGGGCCATTCCCGAACGATCGTCAGTAGCGGATGTATGGGGCTGCCCATGTTGAGCATACCGTACATCTCGGAAATGGTCCGGACGTGTATGACGGTTGACATAGTGACCTCTTTTAAAGTGACGTCACAAAGGTATAGGACAAGCGGCTCAAAAGGCATAATCATTTCGCAGAATGTTGAATACATTTCGCAGAACTTATTTTTACTTCAGAAAAGGGTATGATGCCGCATGCGCTGTGCTTTGGGTGTAATAAAAAGCGGTGACCAGGCAGGATAGATGTTGAAGTGCCTCCTGAAGCCCAAACCGCTTTCCCTTTTCCCTGCAATTGCTATATTAGAGCTTTCATCATCAACCTCTCCATATGAACCGAATCGCCATTTCCCCGGGCCGCGTTTTCGCGCTGCGGCTTGCCTTGCAACTCTGCATAGTTATTTTCTTCACTACCGCGCTTACCGCCCAGGGTACCCGCCTGCTGCGCCAGCCTGCCATTAGCGGAGACAAGATCGCCTTCGTCTACGGGGCCGACCTGTGGATCGCTGATCTCGACGGCGGCAATGCCTGGCGCCTGAGCAGCACGCCGGCGGTGGAGCGCACCCCTCATTTTTCTCCCGACGGGCGTTGGCTGGCCTTCACTTCCAACCGCTCCGGCAGTGATGCGGTGTACGTGGTTTCCGCCGAGGGAGGGCAACCCACCCGCCTGACATGGTATACCGCCCGGTACAGCGTGCTGGGCTGGACGAACGACGGGGAGAAAATCCTCTATTCCTCTTCCCGCGAAACCGCTCCCCGCGGCTACGGCCGCCTGTGGACGGTTTCCCCCAATGGCGGCCCTTCCACCCTGCTGCCCGCTCCGGAAGGTGCACGGGCGTCCCTGTCTCCCAACGGCAAACAGCTTGTAATAGAGCAGGTGAGCCGCTGGGACGAAGAATGGCGCGCCTACCGCGGTGGCCAGAACAAGCCGCTTGTCATCCTCAGCCTGGATGGCCTGAGCGAAACCCTCATTCCCAATGAAAACCGGACAACGGATACCCACCCCGTCTGGCTGGGCGACACCATCTACTTCCTGTCTGACCGCGACTGGGTGAGCAACATCTGGGCCTACACGCCAGCCACGGGAGAACTGCAGCAACGCACCAGCTTCACCGGGGCCGATGTGAAGTGGCTGTCCGCAGGAGAAGGCCTGCTGGCCTTCGAGCGGGAAGGCTACCTGCATACTTTCGATCCGAAGACAGGAGACACCCGCCGGCTGGAGGTCAACATACGCGGCGATTTCCCCTGG
>CAYVVK010000246.1:0-8902 GCA_964454855.1 uncultured Phaeodactylibacter sp.
GTGAGCAACACTTATCACAGAGCCTTCTTTTGGTGCTCCCGGCAATGCGGCCTATAAATCACGCCTTTTCTGAGACAACCCTGAACAAAGCGAGATCAACCGAATTTCAAATTCATTGACTAATTGAGAGATATTAGGAAAGTACATTTACAAACAACCGCTTGTATGAAGAATTTCAAGTCGATCCTCACTACCTGCCTGTTGGCCCTTGCTGCGCTCGCCGTCAGCGCGCAGGATATTCACTTCTCGCAGTTCTATCTCTCGCCGCTGAACCTCAACCCGGCGATGACTGGCGTGATGAACTGTAATGTCCGGCTGACGGCCAACTACCGCAACCAATGGGCCAGCGTACTGAGGTCCAACGCCTATAATACCTATTCCGTGTCCTATGACCAGCGTATTCCGGTGGGCCGCTTCGACTACTTCGGTGTCGGTGGCACCTTCTGGGGAGACCGCGCGGGAGAGGCCAATTTCTCTACCCTAACCGGCAAGCTGTCTGCTTCCTACAGCAAGAAAATGGGCGGTTATCAGAACAGCGCGAACTACCTGGTAGTGGGCGCCGAGGGCGGTGTGGCTCAGCGCAGCATCGACTTTCTGAAGCTCCGTTGGGGCCTGCAGCACGACGGAGAGGGCGGTTTCGATGGCGGCCTTCCCACGGGGGAAGAGGGCGTCTTCGACCGCGATAACTTCATCTTTGCCGACCTGGCGGCCGGCCTGCTCTGGTTTATGGTCTTCGATGAGAACAACAGCCTTTATCTGGGCGGCGCTTTTCACCACCTGAACCGTTCCAACCAGTCTTTCAACAGCAACGATGAGGACCTGCTCTACAGCCGCTTCACCGTTCATGCCGGTGGGGAGTTCATGCTGGGTGACCGCTTCGGCATCGTCCCCGGCGCCATACTGATGAGCCAGGGGCCCTCCTTCCAGGTGAATGCCGGAACGAGCCTGAAGTTCCTGCTCGGCAGCCGGCAGACTTACCAGGCCTTCCAGTTCGGCCTGTGGACGCGCGTGTCCAATAGAGTGGAAACCGGCGTACTGAACGATGCCGTCATCCTCTCTACGCGTTTCGATTACGAGAATTTCAGCCTGGGCTTTAGCTACGATGTCAACATTTCACCCTTGCGTACGGCCAGCAATTCCAACGGTGGCTTTGAATTTGCCCTGGCCTATAAGATCTGCGGCCAGGAGCGCCGTGGTGTATATTGCCCCAACTTCTGATATTGTACATCTACCCTGCCGCCTGGCCTGCTCCGTAAAGAGCAGCCCAGGCGGCTTTCTCCCCCTTCACGTACTGAACTGTCCGGAGCTGCCGGTATCGGCCGTACTTTTTTGTTGAACTGTTTTCCGGATGGCTCAAAAAGCACTATATTAGATGCATTGTTCTATGAGAAACGACTAAACCCGCAGTGCTTTTTTATACATTAATTCACTTAATCTAAAAGCTGTAATATGTTTGGAGGTAACAACAAGAAAGAAGTGAGCAAAGGAAAAAGCAGCACGTCTATGCCTTCCTCTCATTCCCTCAATAGCCTGGTAAAAGGCACTGTTGTGGAAGGAACCGTCAAATCAGAAAGCGACATCCGCATCGATGGGACGATCAAGGGAAAGCTCTTCTGTGACGCCAAAGTGATCATAGGCCCCTCCGGTTATGTAGAAGGGGAGATCCGTTGTGAAAATGCAGTCATTGAAGGCAAGTTTGAAGGCAACCTGCAGGTTTCGGAGTTGCTCAATATCCGGGAAACGGCAAACATCAGCGGAGAGGTCAGGACCAACAAACTGATCGTTCAGTCGGGCGCTACGTTCAATGTGGCCTGTTCTATGGGAGGCGCCATTCAGCGCAGCCCACATGCACCGGCCGCCAACAGCTCCTCCTCCTCCTCCGCAAGTAAAGAAAAAGAAGGCGATAAACTTGTCAAATCAGCAAAAACAGCCGGAGCACAATAACAATGACGACAAACGGAAGAAAGGCCGAAAGCAGGTGGATGCTTACCTGAAGTATTCCGGCATGGCCTTTCAGATGGGGATCATCATACTGGTAGGGACGTTCGCCGGCCAGAAACTGGATGAATACTTTCAGGCGGAACGTCCCTACTTTACCGTCCTTATGGCGCTTTTATCTATCTTTGCAGCCCTGTATGTTACGCTTAAGGACTTATTCACCGGCAACGACAACTCATGAGCCAACGTCAATTCTTCATCCAGCTGGGGCTGCTCACTCTCTCCACCGCCATTTTACTCTCCTTCCTCAATGGCCTGCCGCAACTGCAGGCCTACAGCTCCTTGTCCTGGATCAGCCTGGGCCTTTTTCTGGGCATTACCCTCGCCATGCACCGCGTGGGCAGAAGCGCCGCCCAAAGCAGTAATAAGAACGATTTCACGAATGCCGTGCTGGGCTTTACAGTGGGCAAGATGTTCCTGGCCATCATCATCCTGCTTGGCTACAGCCAGCTGGCACAACCTGCCGATAAACTCTTTATTATCCCTTTCTTCGCCGTTTATCTGATTTATACTATCTTCGAGACCTACCTGATGATGAAACTCGGGCGCACAAACGCCTGAACGTAAAACCGCCACGATGAACCATACGAAAGATCAATTCAAAGCTACCGTCAACGATGAGTTTATCTTTGAAGATGTCCGGCGCGAGCTGGATATCGTGCCGGCCGCGAGGCCGGGATTCTTCCACATCATCAGAGGCAATAAATCTTATCACGCCGAGGTACTTCATGTCAATCATCGGAACAAATCGTTTACCTTCAAGATCAATGGCACCGTGTATGATGTGCGGCTGGCCGACCAGTACGATCAGCTCGTAAACCGGCTGGGGCTGGAAATAGCCCCTGCTCATAAGATCAAGGAAGTGCGCGCTCCTATGCCGGGCCTGGTGCTCGGCTTGCTGGCCGAAGCCGGGCAGGAAATACAGGAAGGAGACCCTCTGCTCATCCTCGAAGCCATGAAAATGGAGAACGTCCTCAAAGCTCCTGGTGAGGGCACCATCAAGGCCATACGGGTGGAAAAGGGCGATGCTGTGGAGAAGAACGCGCTGCTTATTGAATTGGAGTGAGGGGGAAGTCGGAAGTCGGAAGTCGGAAGTCGGAAATGGGAAGTCGGGACGTCAGGATGTCCAGGCGTCCAGGCATTAGACGTTTCGACATTTTGACGTCTCGACGTCTCGACGTCTCGACGTCTAATTTGCTCCCAGCTTCTTATCCTCCTCTTCTTTTCCTTTATCCTCCTCCGTCACTTCCTGAAAGGTATTCAGGCCGCAGCGCAGGAAATCCGCATAATCACTTACCCCTTCCTTATAGCCGCGGGGCGCTGCCAGCACCCGCTCATCGGGAGCCATCATGACGTAGAGCGGCTGCGAGTTCTGCTCGAAGTTGACGATCTGAAAATCGGCCCATTTGTTCCCCACATTGCGCAGTTTTTCCTGGCGGGGTATGGAGAACAGTATTTCTTCCAGCGGTTTACGGTCATCTACGTACAGGGAGATCAGCACGAAATCCTGAGATATCTTATCCCTGACCCGGTTGGCGATCCAGATGTGCTCTTCCGTCTTCCGGCAGTTGACGCAACCGTAGCCGGTAAAATCAAGCAGTATGGGTTTTTCCACTTCCCGGGCATAGGCCACGCCCTCTTCGTAGTTCTTGAAGCAGTCGAGGTTGGTGGCACATTTGGTGTAGGAAGGATATCTCGCCTTGATGACGGGATCTACCTCCGGTTCCGGGAGTAAGATATTGTACTGCGTAGGAGGCGCCAGGCCGCTCATCAGTTTCAGGGCATTGTAGGATTGCGTCTGCTCGTTGTATGTAAAACCAGTGGCCAGATAAACCGTAGCGCCCAGAGAGAGCAGCGCGAAGAAAGTGCGCAGGGGCGAAAGCTTCTTCACCGGGCTGTCATGGGGAAAGCGGATCAGGCCAAAGAGGTAGGCGGACATGGCTCCGAATATCAGTACCCAGGAGCCGAGGTATATTTCGTAGGGCAGTATATTCCAGTGCATCGTCATATCGGCTACGGAGAGGAACTTCAGCGCCAGGGCAAGTTCCAGAAAACCGAGTACTACTTTTACGGAGTTCATCCAGCCCCCGGACTTAGGCAGGGAATTGAGCCAGCCCGGAAAAGCGGCGAAGAGCGCAAAGGGCAGCGCCAGGGCAGAAGAAAAGCCCAGCATCACGACAAAGGGGCCGAGCGAATCGGTAGCGGATTGCACCAGGGCCGAGCCGATGATGGGGCCCGTGCAGGAAAAGGAAACGATGGCCAATGTGAAGGCCATAAAGAAAATGCCCAGCAACCCTCCCCGGTCGGCCATGGTATCACTCTTATTGGCCCACGAGCTGGGCAGCGTGATCTCGTAAAAGCCGAAGAAAGAGAAGGCAAAAAAGAGGAATATGACGAAGAAAAGGGTATTGGCGATCCAGTTGGTCGACAGCTCGTTCAGCGCCGTAGCTCCAAAGACACCGGTGATGAGCAGGCCGATGGAAATGTAGATCACGATGATCGACAGGCCGTAGATAAGGGCGTTGCGCAGGCCGGAAGCCCGGTCGGTACTGCTCTTGGTAAAAAAGCTGACCGTAAGCGGGATCATTGGGAACACGCAGGGCGTCAGCAGGGCCAGCAGGCCGCCGGCGAAGCCCAGGATGAAAGTCCAGAGCAGGCTGCTGTCTCGCGCCACATCTTCCGCCCCGCAGTCTCCCAGAGGGGTACTGTAGGTGGCCTGAATGGTGGGCACTGTCTGGTTGATGGCCTTGAGGCCCGTACCGGGATCGATGGCTGCAACGCCTGCTTTGCCGGCCGCAAGGCCGAAGGCGAACTCCACATCCTGCGGCGGCAGGCACTGGTCGTCATCGCAGGCCATAAATACCAGATACCCTTTGATGGGCTCGCCGGGATCTTCTACCTGCACCTTCTGGCTGAATTGCAGAGGGCTTTCCACAAATTTCACGACTTCCACGCCAAAGAAAGGGTCGACGCCCGATTTCTTCTTGCCTTTCTCCTCCACTTCTCCCAGGAGCTGATAGTGGGCGCCTCCTTCGAAATGGAATTCGGTGGGCAGCGGCCCTTCATCGGGAGTGGTGTGCTGCGAGTAGATCGTCCAGCCCGCTTCCAGTTCGGCAGTGAACAGCAGCTCGTATTCGGTATCGTTCAGCTTTTTGCTTTCGAAGGCCCAGGTAACCGGCTCTTCCATGCCATCCCGGGGAGCGGCGATCTGTTGTTCAACAGCCTCTTCTTCCGGCAGTATGCTTACCACTTCCAGTTCTTTGGATTCTTCCTTTTTGTTGGCGGCGGTGCCTGCTTCCTGCTTCGGCTCGCCGGCGGGGGGCTGCAGCTTAAAGCTGAAGTCCACCGGGCTGGGCGGGGTGCAGGTTTGATCGTCGCAGGCCATGAATTCAAGGTAGCCGCTGACGGGCTGGCTGAAATCCGTTACTTTTACGCGCTGGGTGAAGGTGGCGTCCTTTTTGAAATAGGCCACGTTGATGTTGTCGAACAGTGGTTCCTTATCCACTTTGCGGTTGCCGGATTCCTTCACTTTGCCGAGCAACTCAAAATGGGCGCCTTCGTCGAAGTAGAAGCTGGTGGGGATGGGCGCCAGGGCGTCTTCGTCATAATCCTGGTATACGGAATAGATCTTCCAGCGATCCTCTACCTTGGCCCTGAAGGTGAGCTCGTATTCGCCTCCGCCCAGGGCTTTGGAATCGAAGCTCCACTTGACGGGGTCCGCCATTTGCCCGAAGAGCGTGCTTCCGAAAAGAAAAAGTCCGAAAAGTAACAGATATCTCATGGTTTCCTGCTTTGCATTTTACAACAGTGCGTATCGGTTTTCGGTTGGGACAGAACTGCTTCTAATCAGGGAGTAAGGGGGCGTAAAAATAATCAAATGTCCCTCTGTAGACAAGCCCTGTTCCTGCTGGCAAAGAAAACCTTGTTCAGCATTAGTTTTAGTAATGACGATCACATTTATTTCCGAAAGGAAAAAGCGAATTCCACCTCTGTAGGCGGCAGGCACTTTTCCTCATCACAAGTCATGAACTCGATGTAGCCGGCGGCTTCCTTCAACCCTTCTTTTATCCTGGCGCGCTGGGTGAACTGCACCTGTTTGTTGAATTTGACGATGGGCATGTCAAAGATGGGGTCGTGGCCTTCCACCTTATCTCCTTCCTCCGTGGTTTCCCCGATCAGTTCCAGCGCATCATTTTCATAAAACCGGATGGCGGTGGGAATGGGGCCGTCGTCGTCCAGGTGCTGCGAGTACAAATACCAGCCCGGATCGATATCGGCAGTGAACACGAGGTCAAAGACGCTTTCTTCTCCCTCTACCGCATTGGCGGTGTAAGCCCAGCGGACGGGGTGCTCTACCTGAGCGTTTAAACTGCTCCATCCCAGCAACAGAAAGATGATCATGTTTCTCATGTGGCCACATTTTACGCAAAAATAAGCCTACTGTTGCTTCCCACCCCACTTCCGGGCCCACAATAATAAAAGATTAACAGTTGCCACTCCACCTCAACCTCAACCTCAACCTCATCACTCAGAACAAAGGCCGAATGAGCTGCCCGCTGAATTGAAAGAGGATGGTTGCTACAAATACGATAAGGTGGATGGCTTCGGCCAGGCGGTTGGGCATTTTTATAAAGTTGAAGGACAGCATGATGCCCAGGGGCAGCGCCATGATGAGGAGGTGGTCGATCTGAATATCGGCCTGTATGAACAAGGAAAGGGCGGTGATCAGCAGCCCCCAGTACAATATGTTGATCTTGCGCTGCACCTGCATGGTCTGCTTGAACTGGTAAGTGCGGTAACTGAACAATACCATCAGCAGGAGAACGGCGAAGACGCCCAGGCTGCGGTAGACGACGCCCGGCGTCGTCTGCACAAAATCGAGAAAAGCAAAACTGCCGTTCAGGTAATTCTGCCAGAACGCCTCCAGCTGGCCGGCCCAGAAATAATATACGGAGAGCAGGATGTAAGGGGTGGCCAGCCCGGTGAGCACCATCAGCCGCTCCCGGAACTTGAAGGCCCGCAGGATATTGAGGCCCACAAAGCCGAAAAAGAAGAGCACCAGGAAAGACGGGTAGAACAGCGCGCCGATGGCCGTCCAGAACCCGATATTGTAGATGTGGCCGGCACTCTCGGCCTTCTTATAGGTATGGATGACTTCCCGGGTGACGATGAGAAAGAAGGTGTTGCCCAGGAGCAGGGGAGAAAGGTATTGAAATTCAGGCAGCAGGCTGGATACCAGAATATAGAACAGGCCGGGAAAAAGGCTGACTTCATCCGCCAGCCGATGTTCACCCACGAAAAAATTGATGTAGAAGGCCTGCAGTAACAGCAATACCATGGCGGTGATGTCGGCGGCCTTGCTGTCGTAACCTATCCAGCCATACAACCATTCGGCAAAGGGGCCATAGCCGGCCGGCTCCCAGCCCGACGGCGGCAAGATCCATACGGAAGCACCCTGTAAAAACAGGATATAAAAAGCCAATAGGATGCTTGCAAAAAGTTGGTTGGTTCTGAATATGGCTAACACCGCTAGATTTTCATTTTGGTTCATTCAGCTTGTACGGCCCGTGCGCTGAAATGTTCGGACTCATAGCATATTCCGCCTGCCGGCCTGTCCTCTTCTTTCCTTCCGGGGATCACAAGTTAACCCTTGGGCTAAAAAAAAATGAAAAAAGTGGGAAAAAATTTGTGGAATCCGCCGGGCCGGGGGCTCTTTATTGTGAAGCCGCAAGAAGAAGACACCTGAAACCCATATTTGCGGCTTCTTCGGTTGACAATCGGTAAGCGTTCGATTCAGGAGTTCAATGTTCCCTGTATTATCCCAAATTACCTGAAGCCCCAGAATTCCCCGCAGGAGATTGCCTCCTGCGGAAGAAAAGCCCCAATTAACCAAGCTCCTGATTCGTTCTCTTAACAGTTCCGCCCGGCCCGCTACCAAGGGGCCCGGGCTTTTTTATTTTAGAGCTCCCTGAAAAAGTTGATGGTCACCTCCGCCAGCTCGCGGGCATGGCCGGGCAGTTCGCCGGAAGGGTAAGGATGGCTGCCGCCGAATACGTGATTGGCGCCTTCTATAAGGTGCAGGCGGGCTTTCGGATGCCATTCCTTAAGCTGCTGAGCCGCTGCCTCCGGCACGGCAGGGTCATCAGTGCCGTGTACGACGAGCATGGGCCGGCCCAGCTGCCGGGCGGCGGCCTGCACATCCAGTTGCTCTTCCCGGGCTTTGAAGTCGCGGTACATCTGAAAATAAACGGGCATGCGCTGTCCGGTGCGGCCGTTGATCACGTGATAAACGCCTTTCTTTTCCCATTCTTTCATCAGCTTGGGATCTTGCCAGGCATAGTCCAGCCGGCTGACGGACGCCCAGGTGGCCAGGGCGCGTATGCGTTCATCCTGTGCGGCCTTAATGAGGGCGATGGCGCCGCCCCGGCTGTGGCCGATGAGGTAGATGTCTTCCAGTTTGGCCTCCCGGGCGGGAAAGTCGTCCTGCCCGCTGTGCAGCCAGAGCATGACGGCCTCCAGGTCGGCCAGCTCTTTGCTGTAATTATTGCGGCCGAAAGCCTCCAGGCTGTCAAACTCGGCAGGCCTTTCCAGGGTAGTGCCGTTGTGGGAAAAGTTGAATTTGATGAAAACGAAGCCGGCCTGAGCGAAGGCCCGGGCGAGAAGGTGCCAGTGCCCCCAGTCCTTAAAGCCTTTGAAGCCGTGTGCGAAGAGTACGATGGGTTTGGGAGCGCCGGTTTTTTCGTAGTAGATGTCAAGCAGGAAGGGGCGGCCACTGGCGCCGGTGAGTTGAACGTCTTTTTTGATCTCCATTAACTGTGCTTTTGCTATCCTTTACAACAAGCTCCGGGCTAATGGAGTTTTCACCCCTGCTAATTGAGCGAGAAGGAAGGCCCCATTTCGTTGA
>CAYVVK010000247.1:0-8888 GCA_964454855.1 uncultured Phaeodactylibacter sp.
TTCAGCTCGTCCCATTTGCCGGCATCCGCCAGTTCGGCCTGTCTGGGCCAGGTGCCGGGTTTCGTAATGCGGTAACGTTCGCCGGCCTTTGTGAGAATGGCCTGCAGCCTGTCTACAGAGGCAGCAGCCAGCTCTTTGAAGGTATTGATGCCATCCTCATTGAGCAGTTGTTCTATCTTCGGGCCGATGCCTTCGATCTTCTTCAGGTCATCTTTGACCCCTCCGCCTACCATAGCGGCGCCGAATGCCTTTTGTTTCGCATCTCCAGCACCAGGCTCTTCACTGCCTTCGCCTTCTTCGCCGGCTTTCAGGGCTTCCATCTCCGCCTTGAGGCGCCTTACCCGCGTTTCGGCTACCGACAGGTCGGCCTGGCAGCTATTGAGTTTGGCGCGCAGGGAGGTCGCTTCTTTTTCCAGTTCTTCGTGCTGATATTTAAGCCCCATATAGTCTTTTTCCATAGTGGTCAGCTTACCATTCAGGCTGGCATTTTCTTCTTCCAGCTCTTTGACGCGCTTGCGGTTGCCGAAGAGCAGCCAGCCGAGGAGCGCCCCCAGGAGAAAAGCGAGGGCGGAGAGTATCAGCCACCACAGCCAGCAGGGTTCCAGGGTGGCCAGCAACAGGATATTGTCGTTATTCATGATCTGGTCAGTTTTTTGTTTTGCAATGGATTATTGTTGTTTGATCAGGCGCACCTCTACCCGGCGGTTCTCGTACTGTCCTTCCTCTGTTTCATTGGAAGCCACAGGTTGCGTTTCTCCTTTGGAGATGGTGGTGGCCTGATCGGAAGGCACGCCCTTGCGGACGAGGATCTGCTTGATGGCCCGGGCCCGTTCCATGGCCAGTTGCTGGTTGGCCTCTGCGGAGCCCACGTTGTCGGTATGGCCGGTGAGGCTGACGCTTTCCCCGGTCTCTTTCACCCGTTCGGCGAGTTTGTCGAGGTACTCGTCCACCGCGGGGTCATATTCCTTTTCCGTAGAGCCGAAGGGGAAGCGGATGATGATGCGGTCGTCGAGTTCTTCTACGGTTTCCGCTACTGTTTCCTCGGGTTCTATCCAGTCGAAGCCCACGGCCTCGAAGGGTTGCTCCCGCACGCCTTCCTCTTCATCCATGGTGCGGGCGCGGATGCGGATGCGGTCCTCCGGCAGGCCGGCTTCGAGCAGCTCCCGCACCTGTTCGGCACGGGCGAAACCCAGGTTGTCGAAACCTTCCGGCTTGGGTTCTTCCTCGAAGTACATGCCGGTGACCTCCAGGATGTTGTTCTCCGTCTTGTCATTCAGGACTTCCCGGCGGAGGGCATCAAAATCCTCATTGGTATAGGCTTTGGGGTCTCCCCACTGGAAATAGAGGGGGTAATCCCGAACCTCTGCGGTGAGGGTGGTATCTCCTTGCGTTCCTACGGCGCCTGTAGCCTCCTGCCTCGATTCATCGCAGGCGAAGCAGAGTTCGTTCTGGCAGCCGTTATACGTCAGCAGGTAGAAGATGAGCCACACCACAAAAGCGATCAGTAATCTTAATGGTAAGGACATATATCGTTTTGTTTTGGTGATGCTGTTCGGTGCGCTGGGGCCATCCACGAAATAGCGGGCAGGAAGAGGATGGCCGGCGGCGCTTTGCAGGCACTTCACGGTTTAAACTAAGTAAAAATAAGGATTAAAAGAGGAATTGCAAGATAAGGGTTTGGTATTATTTGGTGTGGGGGAAAAAAATTTGGTTAGTTGATGTATCTGTATTAAACACTGCAACCTTAAAAATATGGCTCCCTACCCGGGCACTGAACCATCCTCGCCTGCCTCTGTTTGACTGCATGTAGCAAAACCATACTTATGAAAAATAAATGGATTCCCCAAAACCTTCCCTCCCAATCCGGTAAAACCATCATCATCACCGGCGCCAACAGTGGCCTGGGTTTCGCTTCTACCCAGGCCCTGGCCAGAGCCGGCGCCACGGTGGTAATGGCCTGCCGCAGCGAAGAGCGGGGAAAGCGTGCCCTTCAGGCAGTTAAACAGAAAGTGCCGGACAGCCAGGTGGAACTCATGCTTCTGGACCTGGGAAGCCTGGACTCCGTCGCTGCTTTTGCCGAGGCCTTCGCCCGCAAATACGGCCGGCTGGATGTCCTGCTCAATAATGCCGGAATTATGGCCACGCCCTTCGGCAAGACGGAGGAAGGGTTTGAAAAGCAATTCGGCGTCAACCATCTCGGCCACTTTGCACTCACCGCCCGCTTGATGCCCCTCCTGCGCGGAACCCCCAACAGCCGGATCGTGGCGGTCTCCAGCCTGGCGGCCGTCAACGGCACCATTGACTTTGACGACCTGCACCACGCACAATCCTACAAGCCATGGGAGGCCTACGGGCAAAGCAAGCTCGCCAACCTGATGTTTGCTCTGGAGCTGGACCGGCGCCTGAAAGCAGCGGGAGAGAATTCGATCAGCCTGGCCACGCATCCGGGCGGCGCAGCCACCAATCTCGGCAACAATATCGAAGCCGGCAGGTTGTTCAAGTTTATCGGAGAAAACATTTTGCTGCCTCTCCTGCCCAGTGCCGAAAAGGGCGCCCGCGCCCAGATCTATGCCGCCGGCGAAGAGAAAGCGCTGGGCGGAGCCTATTACGGCCTGGACGGCTTCGGGCAATATTACGGCTACCCCAAACAGGTGGAGATCCCTCCCTCCGCGCGAAACACGGAAGATTGGGTAAAGCTATGGGAGGTATCCGAGCGGGAAACCGGCCTTTCTTTCGGCCTTCCGGCTTGAAAAAATAGAGCAGCCGGCGAACTTCCCGCCCCACACCAAACTTTCTCAGCGCTCATTCCTTTATAGCTATTACAACAATCTTTTATTATTTTTGCAGGAAATTTGAAGCGCATAAACAACGAGCCAATATGTTTGACAGCTTAAGCGAACGCCTGGAAGGGGCATTTAAGACACTGAAAGGAGAGAGTAAACTTACCGATATCAATATCGCTCAGTCGGTAAAGGAGATCCGGCGGGCACTGGTGGCGGCGGACGTCAACTACAAGATCGCCAAGGAATTCACCGATAAGGTCAAGGACAAGGCTATGGGCCAGGAGAACGTCCTCAAATCCGTGAAGCCGGGCCAGATGATGATCAAGATCGTCAATGACGAACTGGTGGAGCTGATGGGCGGGACTGCCGCCGACGTCAACCTCAAAGGCAAACCTGCTGTGATACTGGTGGCGGGCCTGCAGGGTTCGGGTAAGACCACCTTTTCCGGCAAGCTGGCCTTTCACCTGAAGAGCGAGCGCCAGAAGAGCCCCCTGCTGGCAGCCTGCGACGTATACCGCCCGGCGGCCATCAACCAGCTGTCGGTCATCGGCGAACAGATCAATGTGCCGGTATATAAAGAAGAGGACAATAAGAATCCGGTGGAGATCGCGCTCAAGGCCATCGCCCACGCCCAGGCCCACAATCACGACGTGGTGATCGTGGATACCGCCGGCCGCCTTTCCATCGACGAGGAGATGATGACGGAGATCGCCAATATCAAAGAGGCGATCCAGCCCAATGAGACCCTCTTCGTAGTAGACTCCATGACCGGGCAGGATGCCGTCAACACCGCCGAAGCCTTCAACCAGCGCATCGATTACGATGGCGTGGTACTCACCAAACTCGATGGCGATACCCGCGGCGGTGCGGCCCTTTCCATCAAGTACACCGTAGGCAAACCCATCAAGTTCGTCAGCATGGGGGAAAAAATGAATACCCTGGATGTATTCCACCCCGACCGCATGGCGAGCCGTATCCTCGGCATGGGCGACATCGTCTCCTTTGTGGAAATGGCGGAAAAGCAGTTCGATGAGGAGCAGGCCAAGAAGCTGGAAAAGAAGATCAAAAAGAACAAGTTCGACTTCACGGACTTTCTCGAGCAGATCAACCAGATCCGCAAGATGGGCGACATCAAGAGCCTGATGAACATGATTCCCGGGATGAGCAAGATGACCAAGAACCTGGATATCGACAACAGCGCTTTCAACAAGGTGGAGGCCATCATCCTCTCCATGACGCCCCAGGAGCGCGGCAACCCGGAGCTGATGAACATGAGCCGCAAGCAGCGCATCGCCAAAGGCTGCGGCCAGGACATCCATCAGATCAATGCCTTCCTCAAACAGTTCGACCAGATGCGCAAGATGATGCATAAGATGAGTAAGATGCCGGGTATGGGCATGGGCGGCGTCAACCCGCTTTCCGGCAAAAGCGGCGGGCGCATCAGTAAACGCCAGAAGAAAAGGCGGAGGAGGAGGTAGAAGGTGGCAGTGTTACATTGTTAAATTGTTACATTGTTAAATTGTTAAATTGTTGGCGCCTCGGCAGCATTGGTTTTCTTAAACTGCTTCGATAGTGGATTTCGGGGAGCTTCGTTTCCGGGCTTTTGAGAAGATTGTTACATTGTTAAGGGCTTGGCAGTGTTCGTTTCTTTATACTGCTTCGATTACGGGGTTTGAAGGGCTTTGGTGCTGGCTTTGGTGCTGGATTGTCGTATTGTTGAGCCGGATGCCCGCAGTTTGCTCCATCGTCTGGCATCTGACATCTGGCGCCTGACATCTGGCAGTGGCCAAACCGCATAATTTTAATCCATCCATCAAACTAAAGCTATGAGATATCTTCTTGGCGCGCTCTGCTTATTGCTTTCTATACCCTTTTTTGCTCAGGAACTTCCCATCGACCCCAGCGTACGCATGGGCGTGCTGCCCAACGGCATGCACTACTACGTCAAACAGAACGCCAAACCCGAGGACCGTGCGGAATTGCGTCTGGCGGTACATGCCGGCTCCCTGCAGGAAGACGAGGATCAGCTGGGCCTGGCCCACTTTGTGGAGCACATGGCCTTTAATGGAACAGAGCATTTCGAAAAGAACGAACTGATCAGCTACCTGGAAAAAACAGGCACCCGCTTTGGGGCTGACCTCAACGCCTACACCAGCTTCGAAGAGACCGTCTACATGATACAGGCCCGCACCGACAGCCTGGCCCTGCTCGAAAAGGGATTGCTCATCCTGGAAGACTGGGCGGGCGGCCTGGCCTTCGAGCCCGAGGAGATCGACAAAGAACGCGGTGTCGTCATTTCGGAATGGCGCACCCGCCTGAGCCCCGACCAGCGGCTGCAGCAACAATATTTCCCGGTCCTCTACAAAGATTCCCGCTACGCCAAACGCCTGCCGATCGGGGAGCCCGAGATCATTGAAAATGCCGATTACGCTACCATAAAGCGTTTTTACGAAGACTGGTACCGCCCCAACCTCATGGCCGTAGTGGCTGTGGGCGATTTCGACCCGGACTGGATGGAAAAGGAGATCAAGGCGCGATTCAGCTCCCTGGAAAACCCGGAATCTCCCCGGCCCCGCGAGTCCTACTCCGTGCCTTCACATGAGGAAACCCTCTACTCTATCGCTTCCGACGAAGAAGCCGCCTTCACCCGCGTGCAAGTCATCTACAAGCACGAGAAAGAGCCCGTCGAAAACAAGAAAGATTATAAACGGCAGCTCACCTACAATCTCTACAACAGCATGCTCAACGCCCGCCTGGTGGAAGTACAGATGCAGGCGGAGCCGCCCTTTACCTTCGCCTATTCCGGTTACGGCAGCGATGTGGGCGGCCTGGCCAATTACACCCTCTATGCCTTTGTGAAAGAAGGAGGAGCGGTGGAAGGCATTGAGGCGGTCCTGCGCGAAACCCGCCGGGCCATGATGCATGGATTTACCGAGTCGGAACTGGAGCGCAAAAAAGCCGAGCTGATGCTGAACGCCAGGAGCGCCGCCAAAGAGAGCGATAAGACGCAGTCGGGCAGCCTGGCCAGCCAGTATGTCTATCATTTTCTGAAAGACAACCCGATCCCAAGCGCCCAACAGTGGCTGGAGCTATACGAAGAACTGTTGCCGCAGATCAGCCTGGAAGACATCAACCCGCTACCCAAAAAATGGCTCAGAGACAGTAACCGTGTTGTCATCGTAACGGGCCCGGAAGACCAAGAGACGCCTCTGCCTACCAAAGAAGAACTGCAGGCCAGCCTGAAAAGAATAGAAGGCGAAGAGCTGGCTCCCTATGAAGATAAGATCAGGGACGAACCCCTGGTCAGTGAAGAACTGCAGCCTACGCCCCTGAAAAGTAAAGAAGAGCTTCCGGAACTGGGCATCACCGTGCTGGAACTGGCGAACGGCATCAAAGTATACCTCAAGCCCACAGATTTCCAGAACGACCAGATCCTGATGTCTGCCTTCAGCCCGGGAGGGCACTCTGCATATGGCCTGGATAAGTACTACAGCGCGTCCAATGCCGCCGCCATCATTGGACAGAGCGGCCTGGGAACTTTCGACCGGGCGGAATTACAGAAAAAGTTGACCGGCAAAAAGGCAAGCGCCGGCCCCTACATCAATGAATTGTTCGAGGGAGTCGGGGGAAACAGCTCTCCGGAAGACTTTGAAACCCTGCTGGAACTGGTGTATCTGTACTTCACCGCTCCCCGCCGCGACAGCATCGCCCTGCAGTCTTACCTCGCCCGGCAGGAGTCGATCTTTGAAAACATGATGGCCAACCCCTATTACTACTTTGCCGACATAAAGAACAACATCAAATACGATGGCCACCCGCGCCGGCAGATCACCAGCATCGAAGAACTGCGGAAGATCAACCTGGATGATGTGCTGAACACCTACAAAGGCCGCTTCGCCGATGCCGGCGATTTCACCTTCATCTTTGTCGGCAATTTTGACCCCGTGGAGATACAGCCCCTGCTGAGCACCTACCTCGGTAATCTGCCGTCAAAGGGCCGCAAGGAAAGCTGGAAAGACGTGAATGCCGACCTGGTGAATGGCCGCATCGACAGTACCATCGTGAGGGGCCAGGCCCCCAAGACACTGGTAGAGATGAACTACCACGGGGATTTCGATTTCGAAAGCCGGCAGCGCTACAATTTCTATTCGATGATCTCCGCGCTGCAGATCCGCCTGAGAGAGGCCATGCGCGAAGATATGGGAGGCGTTTATGGCGTGCGGGCCAACGGCATTGCCCTACCCTACCCTGATCCTCATTTCCGTATCACGATCTCCTTCGACAGCGAGCCGGAAAGGGCCGAGGAGCTGATCACCGCGGCCAAAGAGGTGATCGCCAAACTGCGAGAGGAAGGCCCCACGGAGGAAGATGTGCAAAAAGTAAAAGAGACCCAGCGGCAGTCTCACCTCAAGGGCCTGAAGGAAAATGGCTACTGGCTCAGCCAGCTCAGCACCCGCCTGCAGTACGGCATCCCGCTGGAAGGGCTGCTGTTTGAGAAGTACGAACCCTATATCGAAGCCTTAAAGGCCGAAGACATTCAGGAGGCCGCCCGGCAGTATTTCCCAGAAGACAATTTCATTCAGCTGGTGCTGATGCCGGAGTAAGTGGTGGGCATAGTTTACTTAAACTACTTTGATAGCGAAGCTAAAACGCTTTATTCTCAGGCGTTCGGGGAACATTGCTACATTGTTAAATTGTTGAGCGTAGCGAAACCCGCCTGGGTCACATTGTTCCGTCCACCTACTTACATAGCCATTTAACAATTTAACCCAGGCGGGTTTGGCTGTGCTCGTCTGCTATTCTCTTTTCACCTCTACGATCTCCACCCGGCGTTCCCGGGCGGCATCGGGATGGTAGATGGAGTTGCGCAGGTCTTCCAGGGCGTCGCTCACATCGCGGGAGGCCTGGGCTTCGCCGAAGGGTCGTTCGGAGATGAGGAGCCGGCCGCGTTCAAGATAAGGCTCAAAAGCGCCCTCTTTATAAGATTTGAAGTGGTTGCGCAGGCTGCTGATCCGGCGCTTGCTCAAAGCGAGGTTGTAGTCGCTTCTGGCGCGCGGGCTGGTATAGCCTTTGAGGAAGACCTCCACCTGTTCGCCTTCCCGCAGGCGTCGCAGGAGGATGTCCGAAAAGCGGCCCAGTAATTCGTAGCCGCTGCGCAAACGCTCCTCGAAGAAGGTTTCCAGCGCGAAAGCCGCTTCTTCCTTTCTCTCTCCGGAAAGCGGCCCGGCGAAGGCCTCCTGATATTCTTCCAGGCGGCTGTAATACGCTTCAAAAGTTTCCCCGTATGTCTTTTTCGTACTTGTTCGGCGGGTGCGGCGGTCCGGTTCGTCATTGTCGAAATAAAGCGCCAGAGGCAGAAAATCCTCCAGTTCATCGGGAGCATCCGGTTCCGGTGAAGGTGATTTCGGTGGAAGTGGAGGCTCCTTAGCAGTTGCCGGCGTCTGCGGAGGGAGTGGTTTTTCCGGAATAGGCTCAAAGGAGTAAATGTCATTGCAGCAAGCCTTATTGTCTTCATCCAGATAGAAGGAACCGGGGCGGTTGGAAGAGAAATAGCCCGAGGCTGGCTTTCCGGGCTGCAGGGAATAATAGATGTCGTTATAACTGGAATTAATGGGGGGCTCCAGCGGCACAGCCGCTCCCCAGCCCTCTCCCCTCCCGGAATAGTATATGTCAAAGCCTCCCAGGTTGGGATAGCCTCCGGAGCTGAAAAACAGCCGCTGGCCTTCGGTATCGAAAAAGGGCGTGATGTCATCCTCCGGGGTATTCAATTCCTCCAGCGGTTTTGCTTCCTGCCATTCTCCTTCCCCGCCTCTGGCGGACCACCAGATATCCAGGCCTCCCGCGCCTCCGGGGCGCCCGGACACCCAGAAGAGCACCTCCGCCTGCAGGATGGAATCGTAACCCAGGCTGGGTTGGGTGGCTGTGTGATCCGGCAGGTTGATGTTTTCCGGCAGTTTGTGGGCTTCTCTTTCCCAGCGCCCCCGGCTGTCTTTTTCCCGGTAATAAATGGCACAACGTATCTCGGAGGCATTGAGGTAATCGCAGCGGGTAAAATACAGGCGCCGCCCGTCGGGGCTGAACGCGGTGTGGGCGGTATGGCGGTTA
>CAYVVK010000248.1:0-8861 GCA_964454855.1 uncultured Phaeodactylibacter sp.
CATCGGCATGGGCATTCAGGGTTTTGCCAATATGCGTACCGCCCTGAAAGTGCCGGGCGTAGAGCTGGCTGCGGTATGCGACCTTTACGACGGCCACCTGGTGCACAGCAAAGAGGTGTTCGGCGAGGAGGTAATGACGACCCGCGATTACCGGGAGATCTTGTCCAGAAAGGATATTGATGCCGTCTGCATTTCCACGCCGGACCACTGGCACGACAAGATCTGCATAGAGGCTCTGCAGGCCGGTAAGGCGGTGTATTGCGAAAAACCACTGGTGCACAAACTGGAGGAAGGCCAGGCCATAGTCGATGCACAGAACAAGAGCGGCCTCACCTTTCAGGTAGGCAGCCAGCGCGTCAGCTCGGTACTGACCTGGAAGGCCAAGGAGTTATTCGAAGAGGGCGCCATCGGCCAATTGGTGCTGGTGGAAGCCTATAACGACCGGCAGTCGGCGCTCGGCGCCTGGCAGTATTCCATCCCCACCGATGCTTCACCCGAGACGATAGACTGGAACCGCTTTTTAGGAGATGCCCCCAAGCGGCCCTTCGACCCGGTGCGCTTTTTCCGCTGGCGCAATTACCGGGATTACGGCACCAGCATGGCGGGCGATCTATACGTGCACCTCTTTTCCGCCCTGCACGCCGCCCTCAGCTCCAAAGGGCCGGAACGCATCTTCGCCACCGGCGGACTGCGCTACTGGGAAGACGGCCGCGAGGTACCCGATGTGCAGCTCAGCGTACTGGACTATCCGGAAACCGAGGCCCACCCGGCCTTCAACATGCAATTGCGCTGCAATTTCGTAGATGGCATGGGCGGCGGTTCCCTCCTGCGGCTCATCGGTACGGAAGGCGCCATTGACCTGGGCTGGAGTTCCGTCACACTACACCGCAACCCCCTGTCCTCCCGCCCCGGCTACGGCGGCTGGGATACCTACGGAACCTTCTCAGAAGCACAGCAAAAAGCTTACAAGGAATGGTATGAGGAGAAATATCCCCTGCCGGAATGGAAGGTCAGTGAGCCAGAAGAAACGGAATTCCGCGCCCCCGAGGACTACGATACCCACCTCGGCCACTGGGCCAATTTCTTTGCCTGCATGCGCAATGAAAAGCCCGCCTTCGAGGATGCCGCTTTTGGCCTGCGGGCTGCCGGCCCTTCTCTGGCGGCTAATGTCAGCTATTTCAGTGGCAAGCCGGCACACTGGGACCCGGAAGCGATGAAAATCAAGGGCCACTGATAAGGATCATTGTTTTTCGGGGAGGCAGGGCCTATTTTTTCAGAGTAACTATTCAGGAACCAAATGCCCCGCCATCATGAAAACTACCTCCGAAAAAGCGTTTTACCGGGCGCCCCGCATCCTGGGTATCGCCACGGGCCTCTTTATCAGCCTGTTCGCGCTGGATGTATTCAACGAAGGTTATAAGCTGCGGGACACGCTGGCCGCCCTGGCCATGCACCTCCTCCCCACAGGCGTTATTGTTATTGCCCTGATCCTGGCCTGGCGCTGAGAGTGGCTGGGCGCGCTGCTATTTCTCGGCCTGGCCTTTTTCTACATCCTCTGGGCCTGGGGGATGTTCCCGCTCAGTGCCTATTTCGTTATTTCCGGGCCGCTGGCGGTAGTTGGAATATCATTCGGGGCGGCTACCCGTCTAAGGTTGGACGCTTTTGAATGCCAGGCGGTTGTGAGAGCCCATGATCTTTCCGACTTCTCGTAGCGTAGCGAAGAGCCGCCCAATACGGGCCCGTCTGGGTATGGCCGATTTCCGACTTCTGATTTTGTCCAGCCTTAGAAGGCTGGCCTTCGGGGCACACTGGTTTTGGTATGCCCGCAGTGATAAACTCGGCCGGTAGGCCTGCTTATTTAGCTGCTTTCGCCGCCGTCAGCGCCCGCTCCGCCCAGCGGCATAGCTCTTCGCGGTCTTCCACTACCTCCGCCGGCACACAATAATAGGTGGGTTTTGTTTTTTTCTTTTGGTTGCCTTGGGAAAACGGCTTCATTCCCCGTTCTTCGTATAGCGGCCGGGTAGCATCATCTACCTTGAAATGCAGCTCATCGTACATGATGCCGCCGTACATGACGCCATCTTTATAGAAACCGGCGCCACCGAACATCTTTTTGTAAGTGACCTCCCCGAATTCGGAAAACTGGTCCATGAGGAAGTCGATGTAGTCCTGGGAAACTGCCATAGAGTTTAAATTTAGGTGAATTGTCTTGATCAAAGGTAAAGATAAAAGATACAACTATTCGGCCGGAACTTTTTCTATCTCGCCCGCTTTACCACAATACCGCCACACCGAAATACCATTTTACCACAAAACCTCACCTCATGCTCCAACTCGACGGCTCCCAGGGCGAAGGAGGCGGCCAGATGGTGCGCACTGCCCTTTCCCTGTCCACCCTTACCGGAAAGCCCTTCCGTATGATCAACATCCGCGCCGGGCGGCCGCAGCCGGGCCTTAAGGCACAGCACCTGCAGGCCATAAAAGCCCTGAAAACCATTTGCGGCGCGCAGGCCACGGAAGTGAAAGCAGGAGATCAGGATCTGACTTTTGAGCCCGGCACCGTATTCCCCGGCCAGTATTATTTCGATATCGGAACGGCAGGAAGCATCTCCCTGCTGCTGCAGGCCCTCCTGCCGCCGCTGCTCTTTGGCCATGGCCGGAGCAAGCTCTGGCTGAAGGGCGGCACCTGTGGCAAATGGCAACCACCGGTAGAATACACCAGAGAGGTGCTCCTGCCCTATATTGGGGATCTTGCAGGAATAGAAGCAGACATCAAGCGGCGTGGGTACTATCCGAAGGGAGGCGGCGAAGTGGAAGTGTCTGTCGAGCCCCAACTGTCCTCCTGGAAAGAAGCCGCTCAACTACCCCCGCTACAGCTCGAAGAACGAGGGCCGCTGGAAGAGATCAGGGGCATCGCCTTTGCGGCGGAAGCACTGGCCGAACGGGAGGTGGGCGAACGCATGGCCCGCGCCGCCGAGGAAGAACTGGGGAAATGGAAATGCCCCATAAACATATCGACGGCCTATGGGCCGGCGCGCAATCCCGGGGCAGGTATTACGCTCTGGGCGAGGTTTAATGCTCCTGCTTCCGCCCTCCCCCGGCAATTGGGCGCCGAAGGCCTGGGTGAACGCGGCAAGCCGGCGGAAAAGGTAGGCCGGGAAGCTGCAAAAAGGCTCAACCGCGCGCTTCGTTCCGGCGACCCGGTGGACGAACACCTGGCCGACCAGCTGGTGCCTTATCTGGGGCTCATTCCCGGCAGCCGCATGCGCGTGTCGCAGCCTTCCGGCCACCTGTTGAGCAACATCGGCATTACAGAGCGTTTCCTGCCGGTGCGCTTTGAGCGGAAAGGAAATCTCTTTGAAGTTGTTGGCCGACAGGAAGGGTAAACCGGTGCAAAGGCCAAAGGCCTTTATCTACGGCACCTCCTCTCCTGTAGATGCCTCCCACAGCTCAAACCATTCCTCCCGGGTAAGTTCCAGTTCGATGGCATCGGCGGCGGCTTTCAGCCGCTCGATCCGGGCGGTGCCTACCACCGGCAGAATGTTGGCCGGATGTTTCATCAGCCAGGCCAGCATGACCTGGTCCAGGCCATAAGCTTTATCGCGGTGGTTGACGATGGCCTCTGCCACTTCGCGGACGCGCTGTGCCTGCAGGCTCTCCTTATCGGCAAAGATCTTGCCTCCGCCCAGCGGCGCCCAGGCCATGGGCAGTACGCCTTTTCTCAGGCAAAGGTCGAAGGTGCCGTCCAGAAAAGGATTGAGATGTAAGAGCGAGGCTTCCACCTGGTTGGTCACCAGGGCGAAGTGCTGGCTGAGCAGTTCGTACTGGGAATTGGTGAAGTTGGATACGCCAAAGTATTTCACCTTGCCCTGCCGGTGCAGCTGGCCGAAGGCCTCGGCTACCTCGTGGGGGTCCATCAGCGGGCTCGGCCGGTGGAGAAGCAGCAGGTCAATGTAATCGGTATGTAGGTTTGCCAGTGAATTTTCTACCGAAAACAGGATATGCGCCCGGCTGGTATCATAGGATTTGGCCTTGTGCCGGGGGCGGTTGTCGGCTATGAGTTTGATGCCGCATTTGGTGATCAGCTGTATTTGTTCGCGCAGAGCCGGCTGTAGCTTTAGTGCCTGGCCGAACTGGGCCTCTGTGGTGTAGGCCCCGTAGATGTCGGCATGGTCAAAAGTAGTGACGCCATACTCGATACTTTGTTCGATTAGGCGCAGCATCTCCTGAGGATTAAGCCGGTGGCCCCAATCTCCCCATTTCATTACGCCGAAAACGATGCGGGAAAAGGTAGGGCCATTGTCGGAAAGCTGGGTAGGTTGAAGCATAATGAGTCGTAATTATAGAAATTTTTCTTTGTGTTCTTCTATGAAATCCTGCAGGCGGCGCGGCTTTCGTTCCAGCACTTCTTCCACATCCTGGCTGATCTCCGCTTCTTTACCTTCCTGCACGTATTGGTATAGTTCTATGGTATGCTCCGCATTCTTTTTGGGCCAGCCCCTTTCCACCATCATCTTGATAAAGTCCACCCGGCCGACATCCACATACTCTACCTTTTCGCCTATGGCCTCACTGATCATCTCGGCTACCTCATAATGGTCGAAGGCCTCGTCGCTGGTCAGTTCGTAGGTATGGCCGGTATGGCCGCCGTGGATGAGGGTGAGCGCAGCCACATCGGCAATATCGCGCACATCGATGAAGGCCGTCTTGGCATCTCCGGCGGGCAGGTAGATCTTGCGCTCGGAGCGGATGGTGTCGCCGATCCAGCCGGTAAAATTCTGCATGAACCAGCCGGGCCGGAGGACGGTGGTGGGAAAAAAGCCCTCCCAGAGCAGGGTTTCGATGGCATTCATGGGTTTGCCTTCGATATCGCCGGTGGTGCGGCCGGAGCTGAAGGTCAGTTGTTTGAGGTGTTTGGCGTGGCTCAGGAATTTCTCCACAGAAGGTACCGGGTTATCATGAGGAGCGATGAAAAAGCAACGGTCCACCTGGCTCAGGACAGGCTCGAAAGTTTCCGGCTCCTCAAAGTCGAAATGTATATAGCTGGCCTTATAGCCCCAGATATCCTTAGCCTTTTCAGGAGAGCGGACGCCCAGCAGCAATTGCTGCCGGCTTTCCAGGAGGGTATCCGTCAGTTCGCGGCCAATATTACCTGTAGCGCCGATAATTAGGATTGCCATAAAATTCGAATTGTTTGCTGGCTAATATACTCTCTCCGGGATGGTTTTCGAAAATTTCGGTAACCTTTCGCCGCTGCGGCAAATAAATACCCGTTAGCAATTCTTTCCATAAGGTTGCTTTTTGTTTTGGAGCATTGCTCCAGTTGAAAGGTAACCAAGAGTGCCCCCGCGGCCTGACTGGGATGCGGGAGGCGCTTTTTTTCAGGGAATACCCACCTACGCCATAGGCTACGCTCTAAAGCTTCATTAGCCGGTGAAAGCTACTTCGGGTACAAGGGGTAACCTTTTTTCTTCCAGCAAATAAAGAACATGGAACCTCAGGAACACAAAGAGTCATAGTCAATAATACTTCCGCATTTGAGGTGGGCCTGTTACGAAAGTAGCGGGCCTTTTTTTTCCTCTTCCCAATATCTGCCCCCCGGAGGAAAGGTAAATTATTTATCTTCGCTGTTAAAGCAACTCAAGACATGATTCGGAACTTCACCATACTGTTTGTGGCTCTGGCAGCTGTTATTTTCAGCTGCGGGCCCCCTTCTCCCAAACAGGAAGCCACCGCCGAGCCCGGCCTGGACCTCAGCCTGATGGACACCACGGCCGACCCCGCCAACAATTTCTACCGCTTCGCCAATGGCGGCTGGCTCGACAAGACGGAGATACCCGCCGACCGCGGCAGCTGGGGCGCCTTCGATGAACTGGGCAAAAAGACCAGCGAGAGAGTACACGGCATCCTGGAATCCACCATTGCCTCCGGCAGCTTTGACCCGGCTACCGACCAGGGCAAGGCCGCCGTCTTTTATCAGGTAGCCATGGATACTGCCCACATTGATCAACTCGGGATAGTCCCCATTGCCGATGAGCTGGCCAGGATCGACGCCATCCGCGATTTTGAAGAGCTGGAAGCTTACCTGATCGCCTCTTCTCCCCTGCAAACCCAGGCCTTTTTCTCACTGAGCGCCCGCCCCAGCCTCAGCGACAGCGATGTGAACGCCGGTTTTCTCAACGAAGGGCAGCTCGGCCTGCCGGGAAAAGAGTACTACGTCAAAGACGATGAAGAAACCCTGCGCCTGCAGAGTGAATACAAGGCCTTCGTCAGCAAGGTGCTGCAGCTGGCCGGCGCTTCGGAAAACGAGGCGGAGGCTTCCACGGAGGCCATCTTCGAAGTGGAAAAACGCCTGGCGGAAGGGCAGCTCGACAAGGTGCAGAAACGCAACCCCCTCTTGATGAATAACCCACGCTCCCAGGATCAGATCGCTGCCCTGGCACCTTCTTTCGACTGGAAGGGCTATTTTACGGCCATCGGCCTGGCCGAGACGGATACCTTCATCGTCATGCAACCCCAATATATGGAAGCCCTGGAAGCCACCTTCACAGAAGTACCTCTGGAAAAGCTGAAAGCCTACACCAAATGGACCGCCCTGAACGGCGCCCTGGCCTACCTCAGCAGCGATTTCGAAAAGGCCAATTTCGACTTCTATAATGGCGTACTGGGAGGCGTGGAAGAAATGCAGCCCCGCTGGGAACGCGTATTAAGCACCATAGGCTTCAGTATTGGCGAAGCCCTGGGCAAACTATACGTCGATGAATACTTCCCCCCGGAAGCCAAGCAGGTGGCGGAAGAACTGGTAAACAACCTCAAAGCCGCTTTTAAGGATCGCATCAACGCCCTGGAGTGGATGTCGGATTCCACCAAGGAAAAGGCGCTCGAGAAACTGGCCCGGCTGCGCGTCAAGATCGGCTATCCGGATGAGTGGAAAGACTACTCGGCCCTGGTAGTAAAAAGCAAAGCGGATGGTGGTTCCTATGTCGGTAATATGATCGAAGTGTCTAAATGGGACTGGCGGCGAAAGATCGATAAGATCGGCCAGCCAGTTGACAAGAGCGAATGGTTCATGCCGCCACAGATGGTCAATGCCTATTACCACCCGCTTTACAATGAGATTGTCTTTCCGGCAGCCATCCTTCAGCCCCCCTACTACAATTACAAAGCAGACCCTGCCGTCAACTACGGCGGCATCGGCGCCGTGATCGGCCATGAGATCTCCCATGGCTTCGACGACCAGGGCAGCCGCTTCGACGCCCAGGGCAACCTGAGCAACTGGTGGACGGAGGAAGACCGTACTCGCTTTGAGGAACGCACCAAACAGCTCACTGATCAGTACAGCATCTACGAACCGCTTCCGGGCGTGTTCGTCAATGGCGAGTTCACCCTCGGCGAAAATATCGGCGACCTGGGCGGCGTGGCCGTCGCCTATGATGCCCTGCAGAAACATCTGGCCGAGCATGGCGACCCGGGCCTGATCGACGGTTTCTCCCAAAGCCAGCGCTTCTTCCTGAACTGGGCCACCGTATGGCGCAGCAAATACCGCGATGAGGCCATGAAAAAACAGGTGAAGACCAATGTACACTCGCCGGGCCAGTACCGCGCCATCGGCCCCGTCATCAACCTGCCGGCCTTCCAGGATGCTTTTGACGTCAACGAAGGAGATAAGATGTATAAGCCGGATAGTGCGATGGTGGTTATTTGGTAGCCCGGCCCTTCGGGCCAGGGCAAGTCGAGACGTCAGTCAGACTTTAAAACGTTATGCTAGAAACCTACATCAACACCATCCTCGCCACGCCCATCCAGCTGCCGCCTCCGCCTGCGGGGGGGCAAAGCCGGGAAGGCCGTCCGCTACCCGCCTATCGGCTCGGCCATGGGCCGCAACGCATCAGTTTGATCGCCGGCTGCCATGCCGACGAGCCGACGGGGCCGCGCCTGCTGCGGCACCTGCTGAGCTACCTCAGCCGGCAGGAAGCCGGGCATCCGCTGCTTTCGGGCTACAGCTGGTGGATCATACCTCATGCCAATCCGGATGGGGAGGCCATCAACCGGCGCTGGTATTCGGAAAAGGACCAATACTACAACCTGGCGCGTTACCTGCGCCATGCGGAGCGCGCCTTTCCGGGACAGGATATCGAGTTCGGTTTTCCAATTGAAGGAAAGGCCGGCCCGCTTCGGGAAGAGAATGCATTCATCTACGATTTTTGGAGGTCTGCAGATGCGCCTTTCCACCTGCACGCTTCCCTGCACAGCATGGCCATCGCCTTTGGCGCCTGGTTTCTCATCGACCCCAACTGGGTGGAGCGTTCTGCCGGAATACAGGAGCAATGCCGTCGAAAAACGCTGGAAATGGGCTACCCCCTGCACGACGTGGACCGGCAGGGCGAAAAGGGCTTCCACCGCATTGCCGAGGGCTTCTGAACCCGCCCCAACTCGGCCGCCATGAAAGCCCACTGCCTGGGACGCGATGCCCCCAGAACCGCCTCCCTCTTCCACCCCAGCTCTATGGAAAGTATTCGCAGTTTGGGCGGAGACTGCCTGACGCTGGTCTCGGAAATGCCGCTCTTTCTCATCCCGCAAGAAAAGAACGATCTCTCCTGGCCCAACCCGGAATACGACAAGTGGAAAGACCTGCTGGAACGATGGAAAATGGAACTGATCACCGGCGCCAAAACTGATGAAAATGTACTGCAGGAAGCCCATCACCTGGGCCTGCGGCCGATGCCGGTGGAGGATCAGATGCGGTTGCAGTGGGCGTTGGTAGGAGCAGGAACGCGGGCTGCGGAGAGATGGTGACGGGGAGCACCCTTTACTCTTTACCTTTTTTACCTTTTTTACCTTTTACCTTTTACCTTTTACCT
>CAYVVK010000249.1:0-7421 GCA_964454855.1 uncultured Phaeodactylibacter sp.
GCCACTGCGGATCTACAGTATAGCGGGCGAAACCTCCACCCAGATGGTCGTATATGCCCCCCAGCAGCATGCGGTCGATGCTGAGCAGCAAATGCTGGAAGGCCGGCAAGCTGGAGGTTTGCCAGGAGAGCTGCATCAGAAACTCCAGGGCCATGGTGTTGGGGAATTTGGCCCCTCTGCCAAAGCCGCCGTTCTTCTGGTCGGCCTTTTCCAACATGCGCTTGAGCAGGGCCTGCAATTCGGCCGGCGAGAAAAACCCCTCCTCCTGTTCCACCGCCTGCCGGCGTTCATAAAAGTTGTAAGCGGCAAACTGCAGGGCCTGCATCCAGGATTGCTGCCGCTGAGCCGGCTCGGGAGGGAAATAAGTGCCGGCGTAAAAAGGCTTGCTCCCCGGCGTGAGAAACACAATCAGCGGCCATCCACCCTTGCCGGTGATGGCCTCACAGGCGGCCATATACAGCCCATCCAGGTCAGGCCGCTCTTCGCGGTCTACTTTTATGTTGATAAAATGCTCGTTCATGTATTGCGCCACCTCGGGGTCTTCAAAACTTTCCCGGGCCATGACGTGGCACCAGTGGCAGGTGCTGTACCCGATGCTCAGCAGAATGGGCTTGTCTTCGGTGCGGGCGCGCCTCAGGGCCTCTCCGCCCCAGGGATACCAGTTTACCGGATTATTGGCGTGTTGCCGGAGATATGGGCTTTTTTCGTTCTTCAGGCGGTTCATTCAATGGCTTTTAAAAGTGCCCGGCAAAAACAATGCTGTAATGTAGCACTAAACCCGGACGGAAAAAACCCCTTCGGGCTTCAGGTGCAAAGCAATAAGGCGTACAAACACTTACTCTTCACGGAAGGTAATGCTCCACATGCCGCGCAGGTCACCATTTTCGTAACCGATGGCCTCGTCTTTTGGATACAATTCTTTAATGATGGCGTAGTCTTCTTCCTTCAGGCTTTCTCCCAGCTTGCCATGACACTGCAGGCAAAGCGGTTGAATGCGGATGGGCGCATAGTAAGCGATCTGCTTCCCGTTCAGCTTCACTACCCGGGCTTCCGGCGACTGGCCGGCAGCTTCCCGGGCGTGGTACTCTTCCAGCACGGCCCGCTCCTGTGCAGTGGGCGCATCTTTGGGGTTGCGCACCTTAAAGCTGGTGCGGCGGATGGTGGCATCGTGAACGGCAGAAAGGCTGTCTACCAAGGGGTAGGCTACAAGGTTGCAATACTCTACCGCCCCTTCCACCCCGCTTTCCCGCAGGGCACTTGCCAGCTGGCTGCTCAGGGCGCTGAAGGTGGCCATGGAGATGTCCTGGCCTTTTTCCAGATAAGCTTGTTTTTGCTGTTCGGTGAGCACCGGTTCGCTTTCCTGGCCGGAACCGGATGAACCCTGGTTCGTACAGGCAGCAGTAAGTAAGAGCAGCGCGGAAAGAGAGAATATCCATTTCATGTTGAAAGGTTTTACTTGAAGGAGCATCTGGTGTTATTATTCAATTGACAATACAAAGGTAAAACGTGAGTTCGGGATAAAATTGATGGTAAATCGTTGCAATTGCTGTTCGCTTATGGCAGTTCGCTGTTCGCAGGCCGCAGCGAATGGCAAATAGCGAGCGGCGAATAGCTCCAGAGAGCTACAAGTTGTTGATATTCAAAGGGTTTGATCCCGAACTGACGTAAAGGTAAAGGAAGTTCACAGGGGGCTCAGTGACGAGCGTCACAAAACACATGACGCCCCTCCTGCCTAAACCGGCAGAGAAGGGCGCCATGCCATAGTTAAGAATAGCCTTTGCCCAAAGGACATCATTATGGCCCTTTCGGGCACTCCTCTACATGATGAGCTTGTGGCAAAGCTCACCTGAATCACAGGCTGTTTAGGTTTTATTTCCACTTCGCCATGAAGCGGTAGAATTTGTTCTTCAGATCGCCGTAGATAGCGCGGAAAGAATCCATCTGCTCACACAGGTAAGTATGATACTCCTCGTCCATGGGAAGTTCCTGCTTCTTCTGAATGGCTTCGCGAAACTTCTCCTCCTGCACGTGGATGTCGTGCCGCAGGGCATCGATCACTTCCTTCTGGCGGATAAACTGGTTCTGGAACTGCTCCAGCCGGCTCAGCATCTCCTTATCGGTATGCTTTTTAACCAGTCCTTCCAGGCGGTGTTCATAAATTTTCAGTTCGTCGGCAAAAAAATCGATCTCGTTAGCCCAGAGGCGGTGCTCGAAGTGATACGCCTCCAGGCTTGGCTCGCTGGTTTTTAACATGGGTATTTTTTTTATTGATCAATCACTATTCATTCATGCCTCTGCGCAGCACTAATCCTCGTCCATCATTATATTTTCACAGCAGAAGTCAATGATGTCGTGCGTGGTAATGATGCCCTCCAGTTTTTTATTCTTCACTACCGGCATGGCATGGAACTGGTTGCCCTGGAATACCCTGGCGGCTTTGTCCAGGCGCTCATCCGGGGAAACGGTAGTCACCTGCCTGGTCATGATATCTCCTACGGTGACTTCATCGTAGTACTTTTTGGTGAAGAAACTCATGAGGTTGTTAACGCGGGTGACATCAGACTTGCTGAGGATGCCCACCAATTTACCGTCCTCGTTAACAACGGGAAGGTGGTGGATGGTATAGCTGGAGAACAACTGGTCGACGCGTTCGAGCGAATCTTCAGGTTTTACAACCAGTAGGTCCTTACTCATAATTTCTGAAACGGAGACTGGCATTATCTTAATCATCAGGTTAAATTTAAGCCGGGCATACAACCCGGGGTGAATTGAATAAATAATTTTCTTACCTGAGGGGATCTATTGGCCTACAGTCCGTTGAATACTATAAAGGGTGATTTTTCTCACTTACGCAGTTGCCGGGCCTTATTCCTCCAACAACAACTCGTCGGTAAAGCAGAAGCGGACCAGGTCGTGAGTGGTGATGATCCCCACGAGGTTGCCCCGGTCTACTACCGGCAGCGCATGGAATACATTGGCCAGAAAAGCTTCCGCCACCTGCTCCAGCGTCTCATCCGGGCCGATGGTAGCTACCTGGCGGGTCATGACATCCGCTGCGGTAAGCTCTTCGTAGAGGTTTTGGTTGTACAGGCCGATCAGGTGGTCGGCGCGCGACTGGTCGCTCTTGCTGATGATGCCGCAGAGCTTGCCCTCTTCATTGACCACCGGCAGGTGGTGGATGTTGTAAGCCTGGAAAATATCATTGACCCGGCTCAGATTGTCGTCTTCATTGACGATGACCAGGTCGCGGCTCATCACTTCTCTTACGGGTACAGGATTTGTTCTAACCATGTTTTTTTTCTTTTTTGCTTGCTTTCCGCCTTTTTCAATTAACAAGGTGCAAAAGGTACACGCAGCTCAAAATGAGTTTAGTCACCACCCCCTCCTGATCTTTATCAGCCATTGAAAAACAAAAGGGGGGATTCCGGACGGATCCCCCCTCGTATTAATGAAAATCGAACAAATGTCTTACAGTTCTGTGATCTGCTCCTGGTACTCGGTCGTCGGCAGGTCGGTTTCCTTGAGGGCATTAAACCCTTCCTGAATATTGACCAGCTTATGATAGCCGCGCGACTTGAGGATGGAAATGGCGATCATGGAGCGGTAGCCACCGGCGCAGTGTGCGTAGTATTTGGTATCGCGGTCCACTTCACTCATGTTCTGGTTGATGAAGTCGAGCGGGAAGTTCTGAGCGCCGACGATGTGCTGCTCGTTGTACTCGCTCTCCTTGCGCACATCCAGTATGTGGATGCCTTCCTTTTCATAGCGTTCGGCCAGCTGTTCTGCATTCACTTCCTCCACGGTATCCACCTCTTCACCGGCCTTTTTCCAGGCTTCAAAACCACCCTTCAGATAGCCGATCGGGTTGTCGTAGCCTACGCGGGCAAGACGGGTCACTACTTCCTTCTCACGCCCTTCCTCAGCCACAAAGAGAATAGGCTGCTGCAGGTCGGTGATCAGGGCGCCCACCCACATGGCGAAGTTATCGTCGATGCCGATAAAGATGGAGCCGGGAATGAAGCCTTTGGCGAAGGCCTCCTGCAGGCGGGTGTCGATGACCAGGGCTTCTTCCTCTGCCCAGGCGGCTTTGAAAGCGCGTACACTGAGCGGGTTGAGGCCGCGCTTGAGCACGTCTTCGATGCTGTCGTAACCCATCTTGTTCATCACGGCGTTCTTCGGGAAGTACTGCGGCGGATCCACCAGCCCTTCGGTCACTTCCTTAACAAATTCCTTCCTGCTCATGGGCTGCAGGGCATAATTGGTTTTCTTCTGCTCGCCCAGATAGCCCCAGGTCTCTTTGCTCATCTTCTTACCACAGGCCGAACCGGCGCCGTGGCCGGGATAGACGATCACCTCATCCGGCAGCGGCATGATCTTGTTGCGCAGGCTCTCGTACAGATGGCCGGCCAGGTCTTCACGGCTCAGGTCGGTCTTCACGGCCAGGTCGGGGCGGCCAACGTCTCCCAGGAAGAGGGTATCACCAGTGAAAATAGCGTATTCATTGCCGGATTCATCCAGCAGCAGGTAGGTGGAAGATTCCATGGTGTGGCCCGGGGTGTGCAGCACCTTGATGGTGACATTGCCCAGCTTCAGCTCTTCCCCGTCCTTGGCGACATAGGCGTCGAAATTGGGATCCGCTGTGGGGCCGTATACGATGGCGGCGCCGGTCTTCTTGGCCAGGTCGAGGTGGCCGGAGACAAAGTCGGCGTGGAAGTGGGTTTCCAGCACGTATTTGATCTTTGCTCCATCCGCTTTGGCGCGTTCCATATAAGGTTCGGTTTCGCGCAGGGGGTCAATGATGGCGGCTTCGCCATTGCTTTCAATGTAGTAAGCGGCTTCCGCCAAACATCCGGTGTATATCTGTTCTACTTTCATGATGATAAAAAAATTTCAGGTTAAGGAAATGCAGTTAGACTTATTAAAATATGAACCTTATTTCATGCGTAGTAGTAAAAAAATAGCCCGGAGTGTCAGGGGCATCGGCTTTTGCAAAACATAGTCATATGAAGTTTATACATTTCACGAAGATGTCTCAAAAATAAGGTGGCTTCCAGTATGAGGATATTGACCTTCGTCAATCCGGGCGGATGATCTTTGTCACCGCCTGTTTTTAATTATGAGATAAAATTATAAGTAACGCCCCAGGTGGTCAGTGATGTGGATCACAGGCAATCCACATTTTCCTGTATCTTTACGCCCGGTTTTTCGTATAGCATACTATGGAGCAGGACATACTATACCAAATCAAGCAAAAGCTCGGCCGGGGAGAGGCCACGGAGGCGGGGCGGCAGTTGCTGGCCTACGCCCAGCAATACCAGCCGGAGGCGGAAGATGAGGCCTTCCTCCTTCTCAAGGAGATCGAAACCTATGAAAAGGAACTCAACCAGGGCCTGGGCCCCGATGCCGCCGTCAAAAGAAAGGCGGAAAAAGGCATGCTCGATCTGATCAGGCGCTTCGAAAACCCTACCACAGAACCCGATTCCGTACGCCTGCTGCGCGAAACCAAACGCTCCGAATCGGAAGTATTGCTCTGGCTGCGTAGCCTGCTGAGCAAACCCCTCGTCTGGGGCATCATCCTGCTGCCCATCATAGGTTATCAGTTGGGCAAGATGCACGCCCGGCAGGTCAACGCCAGGGTGAGCGAACAGATCTTCTATCAGGCCGTCGTCAACAAGAACCTCCAACTGAAGCCCTATGAACAGGGAGAAGGCTTTTCCCTGCTTTACGATTGCAGCGGCACGGCCACCTACACCTATGATCCCGGCCAGGGCCTGATCAAAAAACCGCATCTGCTCTCCGACCCTTCCGCCTGGATGTCCGGCGAAGTATTGAGCGCCGCTCCGGTGGAAGCCTATGCCGTAGGCAGCGCCCTTACCTTATACGTGGCCAGCCCGGCCTCTTTTCAGCAATTCTTCAAACTGTTGCGCCAGGGGCAGGGCAATACGCTGCAACGGGTGCTGCTCTTCGCCGCCGCCGGCTGTGGCTACCTCTATGGCTACCATACCTACATCCGTAAGGAGCCCGCCTGCAGCAACCCTTCGCTACAGGCCTATCTCAATAATGAAGATTTCTGGAAAAGCCTTTACCACATGCAGTACAATGTGAGGCAGGTGAGCCGGCAACTTATAGAAACCGGAGGGAAGCAAGGTAAAAGGTAAAAGTAGGCTGAGGTCATGGCTTCGTGGCATACTCAGGCACACTCGCCAGTAGCGATGATCAGGCAGCCAAGCGAAAGCCCTTTTACCTTTTTTACCTTTTACCTTTTACCTTTTACCTTTTACCTTTTACCTTTTTTACCTTTCATACGCCACCGTCCCAAACGCCTCTTCCCAGGAGCAGAGCCCGCCGTCCAGGTTGTGGACCTTAGCGAAACCGCCGTTCTGCATGAGAGTGCATACGCGCAGGGCGCGCCGCTCGGTGCGGCAGTAGACGAAGTATTCTTTCCGGGGGTCCAGTTTTTCCAGGCGGTCCCAGAGGTCAGGAGTAAGGTAGCTGATGTTAAGGGCTCCGGGCAGGTGGCCCTGCTCGTATTCTTCCGGTGTGCGCACATCGAGGAGCTGTAAGTCCTTTGCCCGTTCCAGTGCACGGGCAAAATCTTCAGGAGAAAGGTTGTTCAGGCGGGTTTTGAGCATCTGCCAGCGCCGGGGCGCGCAGGCGCTTTCTTCTTGGCTATCCGAGCGATTGTCCATATTGTTCGATTTCTGGCTCTAAGATAATACCAGCAGGCCGGAGCATCTGTGACATTCGTCACGGAGGGGGTTTTGAAACCAACTTTAGAATGACAACCCAGAACTCAAAATCCCAAACCTAACTCCCTACCCGCCATTCTCTCCCCAGCGCGGGGCGACCGACTTCCCCTCTTCTTCTTCCACAGGCTTAACCTCCTCGTACTTCGGCCAATTTGCGGGGCGCTCAAAGTCCTGGCCTGGCTTCAGGGCCTGCACATTGGGGTACTCCGCCTTAATAGCTCCCCAGGTGGTTTGCTCCCATAGCGCTTCATCCAGCACCTTCATGGGGGCGCCCTTCATCTTTCCGGATACGGCCTTACCGATCAGGGGCCACCAGAGGCTCTCCGTTTCGCGGTCCCACATCACGAAGCCGTCCATTCCATCCCATACTTCCGGGTCGTAGTAGGTATAACCGCTTAGTGCAAAAGTGTATTCCCGGCCCCCGATGCGGCGTTCGTAGATGGCCCCCAGGTCCGCCAGGATGCAGTAGGCGGCCATGACCGGCTTTCCATTCACTTCATCGTTGACCACCTCGTGGCGGGTGAGGTCTTTAATGGAATACGCCCTGGCTTCACCATCCATTGTCAGCAAAAGAAAGCGGTCGCCGGGCGCCCAAAGTTTATCGGCCTCTTCGGCGCTGATAAACTCCGGTTCCAGCAGTGCGGGAAAACGCTCCCGGCCAATGCCGTAGTG
>CAYVVK010000249.1:7431-8556 GCA_964454855.1 uncultured Phaeodactylibacter sp.
TTGGTGATCTTGAAGTGCTGGCTTTCTTCTTCCCCTCCCCAGAGGTACTTTTCGCCGCCTTTTTCAAAGATCTTTCCATTTTCCACCGCCACGGGGCGTTGAGCCGGCAGAGAAAGAGAAAAAAAGATCAACGTGGAAATCGTCAGGAAGGATATGCGGTATCTCATAGAAGTTTTTTTTGCAATAAACGGATTTAGATGGAGAGCAGCGGCCGGGAGGGCGACAAATGGAATTCTGATGGTTAGGTTTGAGCCGTATCTGGCCTTTTTGATCCTTATTAGCGTTTTAATAATCGGCCCAAAGTGCGATTGGGCTTCTACCCCAAGTCCAGCTCCTCCCTATGCTCCTGCAGCACCGGAATAATAAATGCGATCAACTCCTGCAATTCCCAGCCCAGCAACCCGGCGCCCTTTTGCACCTCCTCCCGGTCGACACTGGCGGCGAAAGACTTCGTCTTGAGCTTTTTGGTGACGGATTTCACCTTCATGCCCTCGATCTTCGCAGGGCGGATGAGGGCAGCCGCGTAAATGAAGCCGGTCAGCTCATCGGCGGCGACAATGCACTTGTCAAGCAACGATTCCCGGGGTACGTTCCACTTCGTATAGTGCCCGGCAATGGCGTGGGCGATCTCCTCCTCCCCCATCTCCCGCAGGCGGCCCACAATGACATTGGGATGCTCTTCCGGATACTTCTCGTAATCCGCATCGTGCAGCAGGCCGGTGACGGCAAATTTCTCTTCGTCTTCCCCAAAGTGGCGCGCCAGAGCACGCATCACCAGCTCTACGGAGCGGGCGTGCCGCAGCAGGGATTCGGCCTCGGTCATTTCGGTGAGAAGGGCGTAGGCTTCGTCTCGGGTCATATGCTTTATCTTTAACAGGAACGCGGGCTTCCAGGCCCGCGGAGGCTCCGCAAAAGGGAAAGATAAGAAATATAGCAGTAAATTATACCCGAAAGGCCAGCATCCCTGCCGGAGGTGACACCTCATAAATGTTATGTTCTCACCACCAGGCAGCATCTTCTTTAAAGTGCCAGCTCTGCTTCCCGCATTTCCGATACCCGCTCCAGTGCAAACCCGATATCCGCGGCCAGGTCGATGTACTGTCGGGCCTGCTCGACGTTCTCTTC
>CAYVVK010000249.1:8566-8775 GCA_964454855.1 uncultured Phaeodactylibacter sp.
GCCGGGTGCTGCGCCAGCGATTCGGTGCTGCCCAGGCTGACGGCGAGTTTGACCAGTTTTAAATTATTGAGAAAAGTAAACGCTTCTTTTTCTCCGCCCCTGATGTCGAAGGCCAGCATGGCGCCGGGAGCGCTGCACTGCCGCTGGTAGATCTCGTACTGCTCCCCGTCTTCTTCTGTGAGCAGGCCCAGATAGTAAACCTTTTCCAC
>CAYVVK010000250.1:0-8771 GCA_964454855.1 uncultured Phaeodactylibacter sp.
ACTGCATGCCCAGGTCGAAGGTGTTGGACCAGGGCAGGCGGTCGTTGTTGCGGCCCTCTCCCGGAAAGCGGTCGCTGTTGCCCACGTACTGGTCGCCGAAGGAGGCGCCGTCGCCGTTCAGGTCGGTAGTCGTACGGGTAACATCCAGCAGTATGGGGTTGCCGTTGGCGTCGAAGGCGGGAGTACCGCCCGGGCCCAGCAGTTGTTCCTGCAGGGGTTTGCCGTCATCACCCAGCAGGGTGTATGCTACGGGCAAAGGCGTGCGGTTGATGGGCTGTCCGGACTGGATGAGCCCCGCCACCGTTACCGCCAGGTTCTTCGCCGGGAAGTAGGAGAAGATCCCGTTGATGATGTGGCGGCGGTCATTGATGCTGGGGCCCCACTCGTCTTCAAACTGGTTGGCGTCCATGGCGCGGAAGTTGATGTCTTCAGTGTTGTTCTCCAGGTAGGAAAGGGTGTAGTTGATGCGCAGGGCGTAGTTGTCCTCTCCGCGCTCCTTCTGGAAGTTGAAGCTGGCGGCGTAGTAGCGGGAGCGCCCTTCCGCTTCCGAAACGATGACGTTGCGCGCCACGCCAGCCAGGGTATCGCCCCCGATCACGGCGTACTGCCCGTCCACGATGGGAATGGGGCGGCTGGCATCTGTCTCAGCGGGCCTGCGCACCTGCGGGTTCAGTGGGTCCACCGAGTAAGGCGCCGCCGCATTGAGGTTGCGCAGGCGGAAGAGGTTGTACGTTTGATTGTGCATCAGGTCGACGTAGAAGAGGCTTTTGTCATTGAGCTGCAGCTGATAGCCCAGCGCAAACTGATGAGCAAAGGGATTGTCGTAGCCCTCCGGATTGATGATGCGGCGCTCGTTGCTGAAAACCCCTTCACGCTGTTCCTGCAGGGCATCCGCCGAAGGGCCGTTTAGGTATTCCAGGCCATCGCTGCTGGAAAAAGCGCTGAGGTTACCGTTAAAAGTAATGGCATCGATATCGGTATCGGCGGGCAGCACACCCAGGCGCAGCAGTTCTTCCAGCTGCCGTCGGTAGTCCTGAGAAGTGGTATTCTGCTGCAGGGCGTCGCTGTAGATGGCGTATGGGATCTTGTCATAAAAAATACCGTAGCCACCGCGCAGGCTGCTGCGCTGGCCGAGCTTGTAGTTGACATTCAGGCGGGGCGCGATGTTGTTGAGGTCACCCTCAGCGGAAGCTCCTTTCGATAAGTCGTCGTAGTCATAACGAAGCCCCAGTATCAGGTTGAGGCGGGTGGAGGCGCGCCATTCGTCTTCCAGGTAGAAGGAGTAGATGGTTTGCCGGGCGCCGAAGGAAGAGGGGCGCAGCTCCACGCTGTAGTCCAGCACCTGCACATCAGAAGGAATGTCGCCTACGCTCAGCCCTGCTCCCTGGTTGAGAATACGCACCTGATCGAGTTGTTCTTCGGTGAGTTTTACCCGGTAATTGCCGTTTACGTTGCCGCCGCCAAAGAGTTGATGGTCGGAAGAAATGATACCCACACCCGCTTTTTGCTGAAACTGCAGGGTATTCTCGGTTTCATCAAAAACAAAACCGGGATGGCCGAGGATGCCGATGGTTTGCTCCAGCGGATCCAGTACCGTCACCTGCGGGCCGGGCCCACTCAGGGGGCGGCCGTAATCCCAGCGGAAACGGCTGTACTGCAGGTTCGTCTGGGCACTGAAATCGTCGCCCAGATAATTGTTCTTCAGGGCCAGCAGCACCGAGTTGCGGTCCTGTGCACTGCCTGCCGAGGGAAAGGTAATGCCGCCTTCCAGGCCGCCTCCCTGCCGCTCGATGCTCACCAGGCCGAGATTGGCGCGCAGGCTGGAGCGGAAGCGCGGGCTCCAGTTGTGGTCCAGCTTCCCGGAGATGTAGGTGAAGTAATTCTCGCCCCGCACCGTTTCATTAGTACCCAGAGTGGGAGCATTCAGGAAGTTGTCTTTGAGGTCGGTGGTGTGTTCCACATTGAGGTAATAGAAGGTCTCATCTTTGACGATGGCGCCGCCGAAGCCGACCCCTGCCTGATAGCGCTGAAAGCCATCCTTGACGAAATTACCGGACAGGTCGCGCTGGGCAAATTCCGACTTTCCGTCAATGGCCGGGCCGGGCCGGGTGATGAAAAAAGCCTCTCCTCCGAATTCGTTGCTGCCGGAGCGGGTAGTGATGTTGACCACCCCGTTGGAAGTCAGCCCGTTTTCCGCCGAGTAATTGTTCGTCAGTACGGTGATGTTGCGGGCGAAGCCGACGGGGATGGCGAATTTCTGCCCGCCCAGGAAGCGCTCGTTGTTGTCCATGCCGTCGATCAGATAGCTGGTGAAGAGCGAATTGGCGCCGTTGATGGATACATTGGGCGCTTCCGGATAGAAGCCCGTGGCCTGCGATACATTGGGCAGGCGGTACAGTACGCGCGTGATGTCCCGCCCTTCTATGGGAATGGATTCGATTTCCTTCTGTTTGAGTTCAAAGGCCACTTCGGCATCCGAAGTATTGATCTTGGTAGTGCTCGCTCCGCGAACGACCACTTCATCGAGCTTCACTTCCCGCTTCTCGAAGAGGGCGAGCTGTACGGAAGGGTTCTGGTTGGAACGAATGCTGAAGGTTTCGCTCCTGGCCTCCAGGAAACGATCCGAACCTTCGAAAACGACCTGGTAGCCGTCCACTTCCGGCAAGCCCCGGAAGATGGCCTTGCCCTGAGCGTTGGCCTCCCTGGTGATGGACAGGCCACGGCTTTCGTTCGTCAGCTTGATGGAGATGCCTTCTACAGCTTCATTGGTAAGGAAATTGGTGATGGTGACATCGAGATCAGCCTGAGCGCCAGCCCATACACTGGCCAGCACCATAAAGGCGAGGGTAAAAAAGCCTTTCATGAATTTTTTTTTTGAAGTACGGAAATAGTTCAGGTTGCGGATCTGCTCTGAAGCAAAGGATTATCCGTATTCCACCTGATCACACAAAACCTTCTCCCTCCATCTGCTGAAAGGAGCAACGGCAAAAAAAGGTGATAAGGGTGGAAAGGTCAGCCGGCCGGCGCCCGGGGCGGCCCTCTGAGCGGATGTTGAGGGTTGAGGAGTGAAGAAGCAGGAACAGAAAAAGCCTTTGCCGGCCGAGCCCCTGAAGAAAGAAGGCTTCTCAACTCGTGAGAAAGCCAGTGGAAAGCCGGTAGCTTTGCCAGAAGCCGCCGGAAAGTTTCAAAATCATCGGCGTCTTCCTCTTTGTCGAGGAGCGCAACCGCGGCCGAGACTGGCAGCAAGCTGTTTAGCAACTCCTGGAAAAGGTGAGGCGTCTGCCAGGGAAGGCCGATGAAGGCCTCTCTTCGATAAGCACTGCGGTGGATTCCCAGGAGATAAACCCCACCGTCCAGGGCCGGCCCCAGCACCATATCTGTGTTTTCCAGTTGCCGAGAGGCTTCCTGCAAGCGCCTGCTGTTGAGGTGAAGGCAATCGTTGCCTATCGCCAGCACCCGTTCGTACCCCTGGGAGAAAGCTTTTTCGAAAGCATTAGCCAGGCGCTCTCCAAAGGTAGCCCCCACCTGCTGATCGCCTTTGACGATGATCAGGGGCAGGCCCGAACGCTTCGCCTGTCGGCGGGCGTGCCGGTTAAGGGTGCGCAGCAGTTGCACGTTCACCCGCCGCCCTGCTCCCAGAGCCAGTGGCTTTAGCTGTGCTTCCTGCTTTTCATTGCGAATGAAAAGCAGCAGTGCGGTGGTATGTGAGGGCCGGGAATTCATGCTTCAGGCAACAAATATCTGAAATTATGCCGGGCAGAGCTGTCCTAAGCTTGACAGTTGCCGGTACAAAGAGAGGCGGCCGGGCAAAATGCCCGGCCGCCATGACTGTAACTTTAAATATCTGGCTTAGTTCAAAATTTTCTAGAAATCGCCGCCTTCACCGCCGCCATCGTAGCCTCCGCGGCGGCCCTGCTGTTTCCTCTGGTTGATGCGGTAGTTAAAGCTGAGCCGTACCTGCCGCGCCCTCCACTGGAAATCGCCTTCACTGAAAAAGCCGGGGCCTTCGAAAATATAGCGCCAGCGGCGGGAGTTGAACAGGTCGCTCACCGCAAGGGTGACCGTGCCTTTATTGTCGAAAACATCCCTGCTGAAAGCCAGGTCGACAAAGGCATATGATTTGGAGCGCCCCTGTGGGGTATTGCGCGGCGCACGGTAGTTGGCGCGCACCTGAGCCTCGAACAAGCCCTCGAACTTCATCTTGGAAGTCATCCGGCCAAACCAGGTAAGGGCATCGGCGGTAAAGGAGGTGTCGATATTGTTGCCATTAATAATAGAACGGTAGAAGTTGACATTGCCGTCCAGGTCCCACCATTTGGTGAGGGCGGTGGAGAAGGTAACGTCCAGGCCGTAGGCATCTTCGGTGGCCAGGTTCTCGGGGCGGGTAATGGAAGTACCATCCTCCCTGACTAGGCGGATGCGCTCGGTAATGCCTTCTGTAAAGCGGTAGAATACCGAACTGCTCAGTGAACTTTTATCCCAGTATTTGAGGTGGCCCAGTTCGTAGGAGTGGGTGAACTCCGGGTCGAGGTTGGGGTTACCCGTACGGATATTCCTGGCATCACTGAAGCTGAAGAAGGGATTGAGACTCCAGAAATTAGGGCGGTTGATGCGGTAGCTGTAGCTGAATTGCACCGTATTCTGCCCGGGAAACTCATAGCCGAAGTGGCCGGAAGGAAATACGTTGAAGTAATCCCGTGGGTTGACCTCATCGGTCTGTAACAACTCTGTGACCACATCCGTGTACTCGGCGCGCAGGCCTAACTGGAAGGATATTCGGCCAAATTTATTGCCGAAGATGGCGTAAGCCGCGTAAATGTCCTCGTCGTAGACGAACTGGTTGGTAAAATCGGGAAGCACTTCCCACGCATCATCTGAGAATTCCTCCACCCGGTAATCGGTATTGATGTCCCGCAGAGAAGCCCGCAGGCCGGCCTCGAAATTGCCTTCTTCTCCGATGGGGCGTGCATAATCGGCCTGGGCGATCAACTGCCGCTCTCTTTCCGAGCTGTTGAAACGTTGCTGCAGGCCAGGCAGGCCGGTTTCTTCGAATTCCGGCGTAAAGTATTCCTCGGAAATGATGGAGTTTTCCGTCTCGTTATTGTCCTGGTAACGCACATCGGCGGTAAACTTGTGCCCGTCGTCATTAAAATCCCGGCGGTAGCTCATGACGTACTCCAGGTTATTCTCATCCTCATCCTCGTCATCGGCCCGGCGGGTGATGCTCTTCAGGTTGTTGAGGCTGAACAGATAATCCCGGTATTCGATCTCTGAAATGTTGTTGTTTTTCTCCAGCTCGTAGTTGAAGGAAGCGGTAAGCACGCTATTTTCACTGAAGTAGTAATCCGTACCGGCGCGCAGGGTATTGTCCCAGCCTCCCCGCTCGCGCTCGCGGTCCTGCCGGAAAATGAAGGTCGTATCGGGAAGAAAGGCGTTTCTGTCGTAAACTTCCTGGTACAAAGAGCCGGCGCCGGGGCTCTTGCGGTAGCTCAGGCCGTAGTTGGCAAACCAGTTCCAGCGGGCAGAGCGGTAATTGGTAGTAGCCGCCAGGCCGTGGTTGTGCGGATAACCGGTATTGAGGTCGAAAGAACCATTCAGCCCCCGCTGCTGGTTTTTCTTCAGAATGATGTTGATGATGCCCGCCATGCCTTCCGCCTCGTAACGGGCCGAGGGGTTGGTGATCACCTCGATACGGTCGATGAGGTTGGCCGGGATCTGGCGCAGGCCTTCAGTGTCTCCTACGCCCACCAGGCCGGAAGGCCTGCCATTGATGAGGATGCGGACGCTGCCGCTGCCGCGCAGGGCGACATTGCCTTCCACATCTACCGTTACGGAAGGTACGTTATCCAATATATCGGAGACACTGCCCCCGGCATTGGCCAGGTCTTTGCCGACATTAAAAACGCGCTTGTCGAGCGACATCTGCATGGTGCTCTTTTCGGCCCGCACTTCCACTTCCTGCAGGGTCGTGGCATCGGGCCGGATGCTGATGATGCCCAGGTTGGCGATGGGTTGCTGGCGGTCGATGACGATGTCTCCTACCACTGCTTCCTTATAAGAGATGAATTCCACCGTGGCGTAATACTCGCCGTTTTTCACATCCAGGGAAAAGCTGCCGGTGGCGTCGGTTACGCCGCCTGTGATAAGCGAACTGTCCTTGGCGGAAAAAACAGTGACGGTAGCGTAATCCAGAGGTTGCTGAGTAGTCTCGTCTATTACTTTGCCAATAATTTTTCCTTTAACCTGCTCCACAGGGCTCGGCTGAGCAAAGGGCGCTTGAGAAAACAGTAGTAGTGCGATTAATACGATCAGGCGATTTTTCATTCTTCTTTTTTAAAGTCGTGGGTGTTTCAATTTGTTCTCGGTACAAAAGTATGGAGCGATCCTAAGCACAATTTATAGGAAACCTGAAGCAAATTTGAAGTTTCGGATTTTTCAGAAAAAAATGACACTTACCTGATGAACGCCCTCCCCGTAATCGTAGGAAGCCCGGAAATTACTGGCATCCACGATCTTCTTGACGATGGCCAGGCCTAGGCCCAGGGAGCCATTGCTGAGCGGGCCTTTTTGAAAACGTTCAAAAAGCTGTTCGGGTGGGACGGTAGGAGGCAACCCGGTATTGCGGATGGACAAGTGTTTTTTATCCAGCTTTACTTCGATCCAACCCTTGTCTGTATTATGCCGGATGGCGTTTTTCAATAAATTGCCGATCAGGATATCAGCCAGCGTAGGATCAACAGTAATAAAGACATTCGGTTCATTTTCCGAACGCAGGGAAAGGCCCTTGAGGCTGGCCAACTCCCCGAAATGGCTCAGGTTCTGGTTGAGGATCTCGGACAAATTGACGGCCTCCTGCCGGGCAAATTCTTTATTTTCGATCTTGGTGAGCAGTTGCAGAGCTGTGCCAAGGCGGGATAGTTTGCCGATGGATTGTTGAACGGCGTTGACCAGCTCCAGCTGTTCGTTGGTCAGGCCCGGCGTCTCCAGCAGCAGCTCCAGCTTGCCGCGGGCAATCGCCAGGGGCGTCTGCATCTCGTGGGAGGCGTTTTCGGAAAACTCTTTGACCGCCAGGTAATCGCGCCTGGCCTTACTCGCCATCTGAGAGACAAAAGTATTGAGCTGCTGAAACTCCCTGGTCGTCGTGTCCGGCAAGTGAAGTTTTTCCTGTTTCTTAAGGTTGAAGGAGCTGATCTGATAGAGGATCTTCTGGAAAGGCTGGAACAGCCAGTGGGTAATGAGAAAGCTGAAGATGATCATAGACACGCCCAGGATGAGGAAGAGCTTGAGCATAATATCTACCACCACATCGTAGATGTCGTCCGATTCAATAAATATATCGGTGATGCTGATGCGGTAATACTGCCCATCGATTTCCCGCACTGCAGTGATCTTCCGGTAGGGTTCCATCTGCCCTTCCAGATAGGGATGAGGCGCCAGAGTATCGGAAAAAACGTACTGCGTGTCCACCTGAACCTGGCTTCCCAGAGGGATGATCTCCACATTGCCTCTCCTCAGGATATTCAGCGGTACGCCTTCTCTCACCTCTTCCACCATCTCCCTCAGGTTATCCCGCAGGGTGAAGTCGGTCTCTTTCTGTACTTCTTCCTGTACGATAAAGAAGGTCACCACCCCGCCGATGCCGAATACCAGCAGGGCGACCAGCAAATAAAGAAGTGTGGTTTTGGTTATTAAATTCATATTAAGCGTTACTAAACTTGTACCCCAGGCCGTAGATGGTCTTGATGTAGTCCTCTCCTCCCGCCGCAGAGATCTTTTTCCTCAGGTTTTTGATATGCTGATAGACGAAATCGAAGGAGTCGAGCAGGTCCACATCATCCCCCCAGAGGTGCTCGGCGATGGCCTGCTTGGTTAGTACGCGGTTTTTGTTGGTGATGAAAAACAGCAGTAATTCATACTCCTTCAACGTAAGGGTGAGCTGCTGGCCGCTCACGTACACATCGTGGGTATCGGTATTGACCTCTATTTCATTAAATTCCAGCACCTTATGCCCCTGAAATTTGCGCCGCCGGAAAATGGCGTTGAGGCGGGCGTTGAGTTCTGAGAGATGGAAAGGCTTGGTGAGGTAGTCGTCGGCGCCTAGTTCCAGGCCCTCCACCCGGTCGTCCAGGGCATTTTTCGCGGAAATGATCAGCACGCCCGTCTCGGGCTGCAGGTGCTTAAGCAGGCGAAGGATGTTGAGGCCGTTGCCATCCGGCAGCATGATGTCCAGCAGCACGATATCGTATTCGAAGGAAAGCAGCTTGTTCTGTGCTTCCTGAAAACTGAAAGCCACCTCACAGACTACATCGCCGCGTGAGAGATAAGAACGGATGTTATCCGACAGCTCCTTTTCGTCTTCTACGATGAGCAGTTTCATGACACAAAGGTAGGAAAGGAATTTGAGGGAAATTTGAAGCGTGTTTCTCCATTGTAGCGTAAATGGAACGCGGATGACGCAGATATGGCGGATTTTCGCAGATCGGCTCGGCGTACCGGCCACCCGTGAAGATCCGCTGGATCCGCGTCATCCGCGTTCTAAAAGCGGGGAGTTTCTTCGGGTTTGGTTTTAATTACAGGAAGCTCTCAGCTCCCGCAATTCCTCCTGGCTGTTGGCCGTCACAATGGTGCCGTCCTCCATTTGTACTTCCTGGGGGAAGGCGATGTGGGGGCGTTCTTCGGCCTGTGGGTTGTTCTGCCGCCACTGGCGCAACAGGCGCTGCATGGCCATGGGGGCGGCCGCCTCCGCAGCAGTGCCGTCGGGGAATTCCAGG
>CAYVVK010000251.1:0-8760 GCA_964454855.1 uncultured Phaeodactylibacter sp.
GTGGTACCGGCGGGAAAGCCCAGCGGGTTGATCACCGCCCGGCCGGTAGCCGCTCCGCACTGGGAGTTGACGACGATCTGGTTCACCTGGAATTCAGGGCAGATCAGGTCACAGGCATGCGTCGGGAAGGCGGGCCGCAGGGTATCTCCGGAAAGGCTAGCCCATTCGAGGCTGGAAAGATTTACTTCTTTTCGTTGCTGCCACCGGCAGTTCTCCACCGCATCCCAATCGTAGTGGGTGGCGCCCCCGAGCCAGAGTGGTAAGTAAGATAGTGCTATCAGGACTAAGGCCTTCACATTGTAGGGCTTAAGTCGTCGTTTAGTCATTGTCCGGAATTTTGGATATCAGTTTGCGAGGATGGTTCATCGCGGGGGGCGGTAAGGTTAGTGCCTTTCGACACGTTTTCAATTTCTACGCGGCGGTCTAGTGCCGGGCCAATACCCCAAATGGAGTTGGGGTTTTCGTCGGGGAACTTACTGCTGGCTAAAGATTCACCCAGCGGCAGTTCCTGTATGATAATTTTATCCCCGATAAAGCTTGCAAGAGAGCGGCCTTCTTCATCGGTATAAGATTCCAGGTAAGAACGGATACACTGTATCCGGCGCTTGCTGAGCAGCCGGTTATAGGCTTCGCTACCCCGGGGGCTACAGTAGCCTTTGATGCCGATAACCACCTGGTCCGTTTCTCCGAGGTAATCTACGTACTCGATAAGTGAGCCGGCGAGGCTCTGCAGAGAGTTCAGGCCGCCTTCTACCTCACGAGAGAAGAAGCGTTCTACAGTCAGAGAATCAGAAGGGTCGTTATTTTCAAGATACTCATCTTTCCTGGCCATATAGAGTTCTATGGCTTCCTGGAAGCTCTGCCGGGTCTGGTCGCGGATGCCGCGGTAGCGGGTAGGCATGTCATGGTCGAAGTATAGCAGGATCTCTTCGATCACCGGCGTATCGATGGCCATGGGTATGCGCAGCAGGGTGTCCCCACAGAGTTTTCTCAGGCGGGCCTTGTCCGACAGGGAATAGCTGAAGGGCTCCTCTTTGGGTTCATATTTCTTCATGCGCCCCTCTGCATTCTGAGGGGCCTGCACGGCAACGTAGTACTGGATATTTGGCGAAAGCTGGAAGGACCGGTTTCCCTTGTCTTGCAGTTCTGTGTTGTCTTCCGAATTCCTGACCCGCACCACAGCGTTTTGAATCACCTGTCCGCTGGCTGCATCATAGGCCTCTACCGTCAGGTTGAGTTCGGTGGGATACATGGGGAAGGACAGGGAAACCACGTCTGCGCCCTTGTATATTTCAGAAGACAGGTCAATGGTAGAATCAAGGGACTGTTCGTAGGAGTCGCTGCGGGCAACCACCTCGTATTTGCCGAAGCGCTGAACCGTAAAATCGAGGGGGGCGGTGCCCGAGCGTTCCTGGGAAGAGAGGAGGTTTCTTTCCCCACAGGACAGGTCATATATTTCCACCACGGCCTCCGCCGGATTGTAGAGGTTGCAGTCATCGATGGAGACCTGCAGCTTGATGTCGACATCATTGCCTATGGTGTAGATGTCGGTACAGCAGAATTCCAGTTCTTCGACAAAGCGCATGGAGCGAGGGCGGTCAGAAGCAAAAAACTCCTGGCTGCCATCAGGAGAGAGGAAGTAATATTCGTCGTTGTATCCGCTGTTGTAGGGCAGGCCCATATTTTGGGGCCTGGTGAACCCTTCAGGTGTATTCTGAACATAGAAAATATCGTATTCGCCATAGCTGGGCGGTGCGTTCGAACTGAAGAAAAGGCGCCCGGACCGGCTATGGTAGAAGGGCGTGGCCTCATCCCACTCGGTATTGGCTGCTTCGAGGTTTTCCGGTTCGCTAAGCTTGCCGTCTTCCATGATCTCGCAGCGCCAGATGTCCATTCCTCCTTTACCCCCGTCGCGGCCGGAGGAAAAGTAAAGGTATTCCTTTCCTGTGGTGCAATCGAAACTCACGCTGGGCTGAGTCGTGCTGAAGGCCTTGCTGTCGGCTGCATTGAGGGCCAGTTTCTGGGGTATTCCCCAGCCGTCGCCGCTGCGTAGCCGGGAATAAATATCGCAATGGAAGCCTTCCCCTTCCTGAATGCACTGGGTGAAGAACATCCGGCTTTCATCGCGGGTGAAGGTAGCGTGTAAGGTGTGCTGGCCATCGGCGTTAAAGCCTTCCGATTCCCGCATGACCATGGTAATGGTATCCTGGTTTTCGGCCCCTGCCAGGGGAAAGGCCGCCTTCATTTGCTTGCCTAAAAACATGGGCTGGCGGGGCGAGCGGGCTCCGGGAGGCAGGAACTTCAGAGAGGAGTAATACAGGGTGTTGCCGATCAGCACCGGCGCCAGTTCGGAATAGCCGGAATTGATCACATTGGTCAGCCGATACAGGGTATCTTCCCGGCCGGGAAAGGCATCGCGGAGTTCGGTGCAACTCTCGATGCCGGCCATGGCCTCTTCGCGGTACCGTTCCTGGATCTCAGCAGGGGCGTCGATCTTTCGATAGACCTGATTGTTGATGAAAAACTGGTAGAGGTCAAGAGCCTGGGAATAAAAATCCTTGTTATCGGGCGCCAGGTTTTGTGACATCTTGGCCCGGTTGAATACCGCACGGGCATAGATATCCTCATGCTTTCCGTTGGCTTCCTCTTGAAGCTCGGTGTAAAGATGCAGCGCTTTGGAAAAATACTGCAGGCGCTGGGAGGACTGCGCGTAGCTGAATTTAACGGCCAGCGTGTCCTCTTTATAAGCACCTTCAGCAGCGTACTTCAATACCGTTTCGTAGCACCGGAAAGCATTGTAGTAGTCTCTGTTTTCGAAAGACTCATCCCCTGCTTCCAGGACTTTTTTCAGAGATTGGCCTTGGCTGGTGGTGGATAGCGCCAGACATGCCAATACGGACAAGAATAATATTCTCATGCTTTTAGCTTTGTCCTAATTAGTCAAATAATAGTAATACAGAAAAAGCGGATAGTCACTACTAGTGCAGTCGGCAGTAAATAGTTGACAGTCGGCAGTCGAAATAATCAACGGGTTATCAATCTATTATAACACCAACTACCTGTCAATTAATTCACTCCCAAAGCACTAGTTACTAAACGGGAGGCAACTTTTTCTGCGTCGGTCTTTGGGCCGTCTTTATTATTTCCGACGCCAGGCATGTAAATGCCCTGATTGTAAACCCGGAAAGGCTATTGCGCCCATTCCTGAGGAGGTAAGTATGTAAGGTGACAAAATGCCAGCCGGCTACGTTGCTATTAACAGCCGGCCGCTCTCTGCTCTACAGTAGGGGGCAAAAATAGCGATTATCGAAACAAACCCTACTAATAATGTATCTCACTGAAATTTCGGGCCCGCCGCGGCGGTTCGTTGCCACGTTGAAGTCCGAAATATTGATGTCATAGGAAAAACTGCCGTAAATCCGGTCGATCTGTAACTCCACCATCGGATATACCACATCGCCCAGGCGGTTGTTAAAGCGATAACCGCAACTCAGGGCCAGGGATTTATGCTGGCCAGGGGTGCGGTCGATGTATACGCGCCCGCCCAGAGCAGCCAGCCATTCTTTGTAGGGCCCCTGAAACTGGAAGTTCACCTGGCCGAACACATCGACGATCTCATCCACCTGTTTATTGGCGATGAGATAGGGGCTGTAGCGGATGAACAGCCTCGAGTCCTCGTCCTTATCCTGGCCGAAGCTCTGCACCGGGCGGTTAATGTGGAAAAAGCCGATACCCACATCCAGGCGGGAGCGTTTGCTGAGGTCATTGACGATCTCGCAACTGCTGAAATCCTGGAAGCGGAAATTCAGGCCGGCGCCGAGGTCGAGAAAATTGTAGTCGAAAATAAAGTCTTCCCCGTTGCCGATCTCGTCATTCACCAGTCCGGGCGACTTGGGGTCGTACTGGCTGTCAAATATCAGGCCGTCTAGCTCGAAGGCGCGGCGGCTAAAGCCTCCCTGAGCTCCAAGGGTGAGGAAGGCCTGATCGTTCAGCTGCTGGGTATAAGAACCGTTGAGGTTGAGATTGGTGAGGTTCAGCCTGGATATCCCCGCCTGGTCGTAATTAAAGGCCAGGCCGCCGGCAAAGAAACCGTTGCCGTTTATGGCCTTGGGCACCTTAAAATCAGCGCCTGCCGTGAAGGTCAGATAATCCACGGGCACGGAGCGCCACTGATTCCTAAAGCTGCTGACGATTCGGGTATTTCCTCTAAAGACGCCGGTAAGGCCCGGATTCAGGTTGGAGGGAGAATAGGCGAACTGTGAGAAATGGATATCCTGCGCTGCAAGCCCGGATACCACCCAGAAGGCCAATAACCAGAGGTAAAGTTTCCTTTTCAAGGTCAATTGGTTTTGGTTTAAAAAACGCTGTCCTGTTTTTCCTTATCTTCTTAGAGCAGGAGGCCGTAATTTCTGCTCCTGAATGGTTGCTCTTCCGGGCATACGCCAAAATAACGAAAAACTAAATAACCCGCCGGATTTTGGGATATTTATTGTTTGCAGGGGATCTTTTTGCCACATAGCGAACAAACCGGGCAGAGGCATATTCGCCTTACAGTATACGAGGCCTTCTTTAAATTCGTTACACTAAAAAAGAAAAAAATGATTGCCGGCATTTATTACTATCATTCGATAAATTTCCTTACCTTGTGAAAGGTTACCCTTGGCGGGAAAGATTTTCTTATTTCTTCGTTAATTTTTCCCAGGGAGTGAAACATTCTTTTCCAAGGGCCGTTAATAAAGCAGAATTTCCCATTAATTATTTTTTTATATATCCCATTATACCCCAAACCATTGAAAACCGTTAAGCGTGAAACCCGAATTTTTTTAGCTTAGATATTTCATCTATAATAAAAAAATTCATATTTTAGCGTCAGCTTGATGCCTATCCCATTTCATCAGGCTGTCAGAAGGACCATCCATCCTTCACCATCCCATTTTTGTAATCTTCGTTTGACACCTCATTTGACGAGGGGTGTCCCAGCCCATTTTTTATCCCATTCTGGCAAATCACCATCCCAGTCAACTGAATCCTGTTGATTTACTCAGTTATTACCAACTTCAAAACACTTTTGAGCGTGAAAAGAGTATTTTTACTTACAGTTGTATTGGCATTCGTACTGTGCCAGGTGGACGCGAAGACTATTTTTGTAAAGAAAGGCAGCAACGGAAACGGCTCTTCCTGGGAGCAAGCCATCGGCAACCTGCAGGAAGCATTGCTGCGTGCCCGCACCGGCGACCAGATCTGGGTAGCTGCCGGAAAATACTTTACCACTAAAGACGGCGACCGCACCAAGTCTTTTGTCATCCCCGATGGCATCACCCTCTTCGGCGGCTTTGCCGGCTACGAGTCTTCTCCTCTGGAAAGAAACCTGAAAGCGAACCTCACCATTCTGAGTGGCGAAATCGGTATGCCTTCTCCGGACGACAACGCCTATACCGTTGTTTATACCAAGAATGCCAGCAGCACTACCACCGTTGATGGCTTCATCATCATGGGCGGCGCCGCCAAAGGTTCTGCCTCCAAGAACATGCTGCACTATAAGGGCGCCGGCTGGTTCAATGAAGCTTCTCACGGCAACTCCAGCCCGACCATCAAAAACTGTGTCTTCATCAACAATACCGCCCGCGAAGGCGCCGGCCTGTACAACTACGCCAGCAACGGTACCTGCGAGCCGGTCATCGAAGATTGCCAGTTCATCAAGAACCTCTCCGATGTCGATGGCGGCGCAGTCTTCAACGATGGCAACAACGGCACCTGCAGCCCGCGCTTCTCCAACTGCCTCTTTGAAGGCAACGAGGCTACCTACGGCGCCGGTATGCTGAACAAAGCCGACAATGGCCAGGCTGCTCCGGTAGTCAGAAACTGCCTGTTCGTGGCCAATATCGCTTACATCCGCGGCAGTGGCATCTACAACGACCGTACGGCTTCCTCCAAAGGCTACTGCGAAGCCATCATGTCCGGCTGCCGCTTTGAAAAGAACAGCTCCTCTGTAGGCAGCGAGATCAGCAGCCGCGTCAGCAAATTCGACCTCTCTACGCTCGACAATACCGGATACAAATCTTCCGGTTACTAAGAAACAAACTCTTCACGCTCTGTAAAGAAGGCCGCTTTCCCGGGAAAGCGGCCTTCTTTTTTTTAGGGCCGCTTCTTGGAGAAAGGTTTTTTAACTCCTATATTTTCCGGGTTTTTATAGCGGTTTTGTGATAAGATATATACTTTCACCGCCCACCAGATCAGTTCAAAAAGGTAAATTTCCACAGATGAAAAATCACACCTTATTATTAATGATAGGCCTGGCCCTGCTGGTATTCTCCTGCCAAAGCACGGAAGGCGAACAGGAAAAGCTTCCTCCCGAAGTAGAAAGCCTGATGGACAAAATACGGCAGGCCCATGCCCCGGATAAGCGGGTGGCCCTGTTTGACGTTACCGCGGAAAAGGCGGGCGACAGCATTCGGCTGTCCGGCGAATCCAACCTGCCGGAAGCACTCACGGCCCTGGAAGAGGGGCTGGAAGAAGCCGGCATTCCCTACGCCAACTACGTTCTTCTGCTTCCCGATACGGCCCTTCGGGCTAATACCTATGGGGTGGTCCAGCTCTCGGCCTGCAACATTCGTTCTGAGCCCCGGCATTCCGCCGAGCTGTCTACCCAGAGCACCCTCGGGACTCCGCTGCGCGTCTATAAAAAGGACGGTGGCTGGTATCTGGTGCAAACACCGGATGGCTACCTGGGCTGGCTTGATTCCGGTGGTTTCGCCCTGATGTCTGAAGAAGAATTCGCCGCCTGGGAGGAAGCGGAAAAAGTGGTCTACCTGCCTGACCTCGGCTTTTCAAAAGCCGCCCCTTCTCCCGAAGCCCCGCGGGTATCGGACCTGCTGGCAGGCAATATCCTGGCCTACCTGGGCTCGGAGGGCGGTTATGCCGCCGTGCAATATCCCGACGGCCGGCAGGCTTACATCCCCAATACCGATGTAATGAGCTATGAGATGTGGCTGGCCTCCCGGCAACCGGATGCCGATCACATCATTCAAACGGCCTTTGAATTCATGGGCCGGCCCTACCTCTGGGGAGGCACTTCCGGTAAGGGAGTGGATTGCAGCGGCTTTACCAAGACGGTCTTCTACCTCAATGGCCTGATCCTGCCGCGCGACGCTTCCCAGCAGGTGCATGTGGGCGAAGCCGTAGATACGGATACCACACTTGTCAACCTGCAGGCGGGCGACCTGCTCTTCTTCGGCAGCAAGGCCACCGAGGAGAAGCCGGAACGGATCACCCACGTGGCCATCTACCTGGGAGACGGAAAGATCATCCACTCTTCCGAAATGGTACAAACCGAAAGCATGCGCCGCGGCGACCCCGATTTCAACGAGTACCGGCTCAGGACCTTTGTCCGCGCCAGGCGCATGCTCAGCAATATCGGCAAGAACGGCGTAGTGCCCATTCCCGAAAACTCCTTCTATCAAGAAATGTAAATGATGAGAATATTCTTTCTGCTATCCATACTCATATCCAGCTTTACCCTGGCCGCCCAAACCGAATTTCCAGACATCAACCGGGAAATACAGGCGGGAAACTTCAAAAAGGCCCAGGAAATGATCAGCGATAAGATCGCTGAGGAAAAACTATCGCCTACGCAGCTCTACGAGCTGGAGCTGCAATCGGCACTGCTCGGCCGCATACGGCTGGACTTCAACCGCGATGAGGACTACGTACGGGGGGCACTCGCTCCTTACTATCCCGATCTCACGGATGGACAGATCGCCCGGTGGGAGGCCTCCGGCGACCTGGAAATGCGCATGATCGACGGCGAGAAGCGCTATTTCCGCAATGCCGTCTGGAACCTCTTCCGGGTCAATGAGGCCGCCAAAAAACGCAAGGAGGAAGTAGACGGCCCGGCGGAAAGCAGCCTGGACAAATTCCTGGAAGGCTACCTTCCTAAAGCCGTAGAAGGCGTACGGGAAGCCCTGGGCACCATCGCCCGGCCCCGGCAGATCAAACTGCACTATACCCTGCGCGTAAAGCCCGATGCCGTGCCCGCCGGAGAGATGGTGCGCGCCTGGCTGCCCTACCCGCGCACCAGCCGCAACCGCCTGTCGGCCATACAGATGATCCGTGCCAATGAGCCCTTCTACGTCATCTCGCCCCTGCCCTACCCGCACACCTCTATATATATGGAGAAGCCGGCCCGGGAGGGCGAATGGACGGAGTTTGAGTACGAAGTGGTGTACACCGCCTACGATGAATGGTACCCGGTAAAGGAAATGCCCATTGCGGAATACGATACCACCTCCGCTCTTTACCGGCACTTTACCGCCGAACGGGATAAACACGTGATTTTCACCCCTGAACTCAAGGCCCTGTCGGAAGAAATTGTGGGCGAGGAAGGCGATCCCCTGCAGAAAACCTGGCTGATCTATAAATGGATCGGGGAAAATATTCCCTGGTCGAGCGCGCTGGAGTATTCCACCATGCCCAACATCCCGGCCTACTGCATCGAGCACCGGCGGGGCGACTGCGGGATGAAGAGCCTGCTATTTATCACCCTCTGCCGATACAACGGCATTCCCGCCAAATGGCAGAGCGGCTGGTACCTCTACCCCGATAACATGAACCTTCACGACTGGGCGGAGGTGTACTTCGAAGGCATAGGCTGGGTGCCTATGGACCCGGATTTCAACCTGCAAAAGGGAATAGAGGGCAAAGACGCGCGCGAATTCTTCTTCGGCGGCGCAGACGCTTACCGCCTGATCGTCAACGACGATT
>CAYVVK010000252.1:0-8759 GCA_964454855.1 uncultured Phaeodactylibacter sp.
GGAGATCGTACGCATATCGATGGATTCGTAGTAAAGAGCCAAATTGGGCAGACGGCGGTCTTTGGCCACTCTCCGCAGATCTCCGTAGCGGCGCAGAGGCAGCTCGTCCGTAATGATGGCCGCACTGGCGGGAATATGCATTTGTACTTTTACAGGCTCCTTCAGAATGGTGTCGATCTTCTGTAATTTCGACCGGTTTAGTCTGACCTCCATGTGTTCGGACATGATGCGCTGGCGCCCCTGTACCATTAGCCACAAGGCCTGGTCGTCGGCCTGCAAACTGCGGATCTGTTGCTCCCGGTCCAGAAAACGAGACCGAGCGCGCCGGACGTCTTTGTAGGCGTTTTTGATCTCCATTTTTTTATCATCGCTTAAACCGCGCAGCCCCTTCTTCTTTTCTTTGAGGTCAGCCCACTCGGTTTTTAGTTGTTGATAGTAATCTGAGGCTACCACCAGCTGGTCGTCCTCCTCCTTGGCAGTGAGCGCAGAACGATAGTAATGCGGCAATTCGTAGAATTCCTGGACATCGTCGTTCAGCAGCTTTGCCATGCAATATACTACGTTGTCTTCCGGATTGATCTTTAGTTCCGGATGAGCGGATAATGCTTCGGCGATTGCACCGGTGAATAGTCCTCGCGGCAGAAAGATCGGCACGCGCGAATAATCCCGCTCGGTGGCCTTTTTCTGATTAACGGATGACGGCAGGAAGTCCCCGAACTGTTCCTTGACCTGCTGATCGGACATCCTCTTCTTCCGGTCTTTTATTCTGTGCAGGCTGGTATTTAGCCATTTTTCTTTAGCCCTTAGGTATTCCAGATAAAAATCGAAAATGCCGCCGCACTTCTCGATCTTGATCCGGAATAGGAAGGGATGGCCAACGCCTTTTTTGCCCAGAATAGTGGTTTCCTCCCGCAGAAAATGCAAGATCTTTTTCTTGTCGCGTGAGAAATACGCCAGGGAGGATTGCAGTACCCGAAACTGATCGTTATTCAGCTTCTGGGGGTGCGCTTTGCCATCTACGTAGTGCATGCTGGGCGGCGTGAGAAAGACAATGTCTTCGGCCAGCCAGGTAGCTTGTTCGCCAACACGGGGCGATCGCCCCTTTTCGGCATCCTTTAGCAGGTCTTTGACTACGACCTGCTGCTGTTTGAACTTTTTGATCGCCTCGTACTTGTAAGAGACCGGCTTGTAAGCCAACAGGTACTCCCGCATCTGACTGGGGATCTGGTTTAGAGACAGCTGGTAGCGTTCCTGCAGCAGCTTATCCAGTTGCTTTTTACGTGCCTCGATCTCGCGTTCTTTCTTCCAGTAGGCATCACGCTTTATTTTAGTTTCCTTCGGATTGTTTCTGACAAAAGGCTCGGGCTGGTTTTTCCGATAATCCGGCGGCGTGAGGAGCGGTTGTAAAGCTTCGTTTTTCACATCCGCGAACAATTGCCGCATGCGCTCGATATGATTTTTGATGAAAGTCTCAGCGTCCACCTTAATGTAGGCTTCTTCGCTGCCTTCCTCGATCGGAGTTGTGCTGAGGTAGTGATAGAAGAACAGATCACGCAGTTCGTGGGTGCTGATCACGGCGTCCGGCATTTCGTTGTTCGGCCTGGCCGCCTTTGGGAAAACCTGCCTTTTTACGTTGGCGAATTTGAGGCCGATCACGTTGCTGGCGATATTGTAGTGGGGTGAAAAGTGCTCTATCCTATCGTCTAGAAAGATCTCCCCTTCCTCGGTTTTCGTGTAAAGATCATTATGAAAATGCTCATCGAAGCGGGGATCCAGCTTTTTCAGGATTTTCTTTTCCGATTCGATATCCGGATTAGGGTACTGATCCACCGCTTCATAAAGGGTGAGCATAGGTTTGAGTTTGGTAAACGCCCGGATCGACTGGGTGAGCAGGCGCTCACGCTTCTCACTGTAGATGGTTTTATCGTATACCGGACGGGTACGCCAGCGGCCGAGATATACATCGAAGCGCAAAGTGGGAAAGGCATCCGTATCGTCGAAATAGCGCAGCACAAAATAAGGAAAGCGATCCCCCTTACGCTTCAGGATAACTTCCTGCTCCAATTCCAGCTCCTCATCTTCTTCATTATCGATATCGATTTCTTGTTCCTCGAGTCCGTTTTCGGCATCCCGGCTGACGTGGAAACGCTGTTTATCCTCCTCCGAAAGTACCGTATATAGGGCCGCCGGGCAGCGTCCTAGCTCATTGATCATATCCAGCAGGATATCGCTGCTTTCGAGTTTCGGCTGCGGCAACCGGCAGCAGAACATGGTATAGCACTCCATGGTCGCCATCATGGCCTTGGTCGGCTTCTCGCCGGTCCGGTTCTGAAAATCCGTCAGCCGGCTCAGAAAGGGAAAGGCATATTTGCGTTCCAGGAACAGGCAGGTAATGAAAGCCACCGTATTTTCATGATTGGGCACTTCGACTAGGCTTTTCGGCCGATAGGTACTGCCGTCGCTGTCAAGATGCGCTACATGCTTTTCTTCGAAAACATCGAAGCGCTTCGTATGCTTGCCGCGGTCGGTCAGCCGAAAAACGGCTGCCTTGTAGATCTTATCAATGGTATCGAAGTCGGCCTTACTGTAATCCGAAGTAGAGATATAGTGCGAATAGTGGTCCCTCAGCCGATTCAGCAACACAAAAAAGTTCTTCAGCACCTGGAGAATGGTTTCCGGATCGGTTTCCGAAAACGGTAGCTTTTCTTCGGATTGCTGCTGGGCCAGCTTATCCATGAAAAGCGGATAGCTCAGTAAAGGAAAATACCTTTTAAGGTCCCGGATCAGCGCCTGGGCCACATCCGGCTGGTTCTGGTCTTTTCGGAGGATGGAAAACAACCGGGCGTTCACCAACGTCTCTTCCGTCAGTGTTCCGGTGTCCGTTTGCGCGTATTTAGCCGACAGGTGTTGCATCACCATGAAAGCATTGTGGCGGGCGATGTTGAGGAAAGCACCAAAATAGTAGGGTTCTGAAGAGAGCATTCTCCGGTTGGGACGTAATGGTGTGGTTAATTTACGCATAAACGACGCTTTTAGAGCAAAAATTGATGTTGAGGTACTGTAAATGTTTTACGCCTGCAAACCAGTATGGGTTGCAGAATATTACGGTTGAAGATGAGGAGTTGCTTTTGCCATCTGGTTTCTGGCCGTGTGCTCGACAAACAGCAGAACTCGGCTCAGGGCTTTTAGTCTAAGACGATTGGTAATGAGCTTTCCAGTGTATTGTAAAGATATATTTTTTTATCATAAAAATGGCATATGCTGCTCTTGTGTGTACAGACGACAAGACAATGCCAACTTAGAGAAAAGCATCGCTACTCTCTTTCCACTCCGCACCGGGCACCCAGCGCCCGGCACTCCGCAGGGGAGACTTCAAATGAGCAGACCGTTGTTAATATGATGGCCCTGGATATTGAATGCTCCCCGCCGGTAGCCGTCCGGAGAACCGCGCTCTGCCGATACCTCGCCAAAAAAAGAAAAAGCGCCGCTCGCCATCGCAGCAAGGGGCGCTTGCCATTTCAGCAAGCGCTCCAATTCTTCATCTAGCTGATACCAATATCGGGAAATTTGAGGGTTTAGCTGGATGGCGGTACAGGAAATACTGCAATGTACTGGAGAAGGAGACCATCGGAACCCCAGGATTTACTGGATGCACTAGTGCTTTGGGAGTTAATTAATTGACAGGTAGTTGGTGTTATAATAGATTGATAACCCGTTGATTATTTTGACTGCCGACTGTCAACTATTTACTGCCGACTGCACTAGCCTTGGAGCCGCCAAACGACTTTACTCAAAAAAAGCCCGCTCGATCCGCTCCACATACTCCAGCTTCGCCAGGCGGTAAAGTACCTTTCTATAGTTCTTCTGATGCGTATTCCCCAGGCAGAGGTACTCACCGCGGCTGCAGCCGATACGCCCGGCGGCCCTTTGTATCTGCACCGTCGGGTCGATGCGTTTTACTTCTTCCAGGTACCGCTCCTCCCGGGGGATGCAGAATTCATAATCCAGGGCCACCTTGCCGCTGTCGGGGCCGATGAGGCCTTCCTTATCCAGTTGGGAGAGATTGAAACGGATCTTTTCCATCTCCGCACGGGTAGGTTGCTGAGTACTATGACAGCTCAGCAGAAAGAGGAAGGATAACAGGCAGGGAACAACAGGTTTCATTCTGCAATATTTTTTACCCAGAAGCGCAGCGATTTCGGGCTTTCGGCCTCTTCATCACGATCCTTCCAGCTGATCCGGCAGTACATATCGGTAGGTTCAAAGCCGCATTTGCGCCAGAAACCGTCAAGTGGGCGGTAGTTTTCCGGCCGGTGGGGATGATCCTCCGGGCGGACGACGGCGCAGAAGGCCAGGGTTTCGAAACGCCCCAGCCGGCGCGCCCAACGCTCGCGCTCTTCAAAGAAACGGTTGCCGATGCCCCTGCCGCGGTAGGCGGGCAGCAATACGGATTCCCCGTAGTAGAATATCCCGCCGATGTCATCGCCCCGCTCCAGAAAAGGCTGCTGAATATTGGGCGTTTCGTGCTCCAGAGGCAGGGCAGAAGAGGCGCCTACGGCCTCGCCCTCGTCGAATACCAGCACCAGCAGGCTGTCCGGCGCTTGCAGGAAAGTGCGCAGGTATTCCTTTTCGTAGTCCATATCCCCGTCGTAGAGGTAGGGGAATTCCCGGAAGACGGCTATGCGTAAGCGAGCCAGGGACTCGATATGGGGAGCGGCGGCTTTTCCGGTTAGAGCTTTAATTTGGAGCATGGCGTTTGAAGTCAAGAGGTCGAAACGTTGAGAATTCAGGGCGTCAAGAAGCCAAGAGATTAGGCGGCCTCCGGACACCTCGACATCCGGACATCTCGACGTCTGGACACCTCACCCCCTATTCGGTTTTTCCACCCGCAGCACGTGCGCCGGATAATTATCCGGGTTGAGTTCCACGTAGTTCCATTCGTTGAACCAGTGGAAGACATCGCCGGTAAGCAGGTCGGTCACCTTCAGGTTGACGTTGCGGTCTATGCCCAGCAGTTTTTTCGGCACCTCAATGAAACCACTCTGTTTGTACTGTACGTCAAAGCTGGCGATGCACCAGATGATGTTGCTGCCGTCTTCTGTGAGCTTGAGATAGCTCATCAGGTGTTCATTATCGGTGCGGGTGAAGTGGATGTTCCAGGTATCCTGCAGGGCGGGATTCTCTTTGCGGACCCGGTTCATTTTGGTGATGAGGCTCGTCATGCGGTTGCGGTGGTTCCAGTCGTAGTGTCGGGTCTCGTATTTTTCAGAGTTCAGGTATTCCTCTTTACCGTTGGTGTTGGGCGTATTTTCCAGGAATTCATAGCTGGGGCCATACATGCCGTAGTTGGAGGAGAGGGTAGCTGCCAGCAGGTATCGCTTGGCAAAGGCATTGGAGCCGGCGTTCATCAGTTCGTAGGGGAGGATATCGGGGGTATTCGGCCAGAAGTTGGGCCGGAAGTATTCCCGGGATTCGGTTTGCGTCAGCTCCGTCAGGTATTCCTCCAGTTCTTTTTTGGTATTGCGCCAGGTAAAGTACGTATAGGATTGGTTGAAGCCCACTTTAGCCAGTTCGGCCATCACTTTAGGGCGGGTAAAGGCCTCTGCCAGGAAGATGGTGTCGGGATAGTCCTTCTGCACTTCAGCGAGGGCCCATTCCCAGAAGCGGAAGGGTTTGGTGTGCGGGTTGTCGACGCGGAAGATGCGCACGCCCACTTCACACCAGAAAATGATGACGCTCTTGAGTTCCTCCCAGAGGTTTTTCCAGTCCTCGGTCTCGAAATTGATGGGGACGATGTCCTGGTATTTCTTGGGCGGGTTTTCGGCATAGGCGATGGTGCCGTCGGGCCGCCAGAGGAACCATTCCGGATGCTCCTTGATGTAGGGGTGGTCGGGGGCACACTGAAAGGCCAGGTCGAAGGCGATGTCGATACCCATGCCGGCGGCTTTTTTCAGCAGCTGCTTGTAGTCCTCCATGGTGCCGAGTTTGGGGCTGATGGCCTTATGGCCTCCTTCGTCACTGCCTATGGCCCAGGGGGAACCGGGTTCATTGGGCCCTGCATTGACACTATTGTTTTTGCCTTTCCGGTTCAGTTTGCCGATGGGGTGGATGGGGGGGAAATAGAGTACGTCAAACCCCATTTCCTGAACGCGGGGGAGCAGGCGTTCCACATCCTTGAAAGTGCCGTGTTTGCCCGGTTCCTGAGAAGTGGAACGGGGGAAGAGCTCATACCAGCTGCTGTACAATTCCTTTTCCCAGCCGACGCGCACCCGAAGGCCGTTGTCATAAACGGTCTCGAACTGCTTCATGGGCGAATCCTCCATCATTTTGGCAAATTCGGAGCTAAGCACCAGGCGCACTGCTTCTTCGTAGGCCCCTTCCTTTTCGAGCCTGCCGGCGATATCCTTCAGGCCCGCGCCCTTGTTCTTCGGCAGTTTCTTTGCCGTTTCGCGCAGTAGGTTGGCGCCGATCTGCAGTTCTACCTTCATCGGTTGGCCGGCAGCCTGCTTTTTCTTAAAACCATCGTACCAGTGCAGCAGGTGGTCAATCCAGCCTTCGATCTTAAAGTGATAGAATCCTTTTTCCTCCACCTGGAAACTGGCCGTCCATAGGTCGTTGGGCTGTTCTTCCATGAACACCTCTGTCCATTTTTTCTGGCTTTCGTGGCGGTAGAAAAGGGAAGCGCGAATGTGGTCGTGGCCGTCGCCGAAGATGTCGGCGGAGACGTCTACCCGTTCTCCGGGAATGCGTTTGATGAAGTACTGGCCTTTATTGATCTCGGGCTTTACATGCTCAATGATAACGCGGGTTCTCATTTTTCTGCTAGGATTTTTTGCGATTGGCAGATAGTTTGCCAAAAATAACAGAAACAATTCGAATTTCGGGCTATTATCGGCAGAGATTTGAATGTCAACAACACGATGAGTGAACGCGGCCCAACAAAAAAAACAACTGTCGCTCTGAACTTAATCAGAGCGACAGCCTAGCCGGTAATATCATCTTCTCAAAGAAAACTATAACGCTTACCGGCAAAAAGATTGAACACCCAATTGACCATGTTAATTCTAGAAGATCAGCCGATTACTTCTATGAATTTAGTTCTTTGTTTGTTTAGTACTACAAATGTAAGTGGGGCAGCGGGCCTATGTGATGACATTCGTCATCTTTTGCCCTGATTTTTCTCATCGGTTTAGTTGGGGTAGCCCTTTCCCCACTTCCCACTTCCCACTTCCAATCACTGTTCCCCTGTTCCGCCCTGCCCCTGCAGCAAGAGCTGGAATTCTTTCTCTATGGCCTCGGGCAATAGCGGGCCGTAGTAATCGCGGAAGCCTTCCAGGTCATACCAGGTTTGGAACTGGCTGATCTCCAGGCTTTTGCCCTGCTTGTTGATCTTGAAAGTACGGGCTTCTCCTTCGTGGGTTTCCTCTACGTATTCCGGCTGGTCACTAAAGGGTTCCAGCTTATAGGCGCTTTTGCCGTTGATGAGGAAGAACTCATCGCCGTTGTAGTCCATAGTGGCATCGAAGATGGCCATGCGGTCATCGCAGAGCTGGTAAAAATGAGCCACCGGGTTTTCCCCTTTCAGGAGGGCATCGATGGTCGCTTTCAGGTTGATGGCGGTCAGGTAGGGGAAGGTGATGAACTGGCCGCTGCTTTCGCTAAAGCCATAACCGCCCAACAGATAGAGGGTAGTGTCTTCCTGATAGTAGGCCAGGCCCGTAGCGCTCATCTGTTCGCCGAGTACGCCTTCGAGGTTGCCGCTGGTATAGGCGGAGGCCCGCTGGCGCTTGAAATCGATCATGAGGATCTCCAGGTTGGGAAAATCTTCGCTGTACTGCTCCGGCACCTCGGAGCGGATACGGCCTCCGAAGATGAGCAGGTAGTCATTGTGCTTACCGACGGCATAGCCGTACATATCCTGGAGGGTGGGGTACAATTCATAGGCTCTGGGCGGGAGCTCGCGCACCGTTTGGCCGAAAGAGGCAGTCATGAAGAACAAGCTTATGGCGATTGGGAGTATAAAATATTTCATGCGCTCGGTTTTGGTATAAAACAAATATAACCAGCTTAAAGTGCCGGAAGGCTGATGTCTCTCAGTTTTTTTTATGACATTCATCAATTTTTGACGAATATCAGCCCGCTGCGGTGATAAAAGTCATCGGGGGTATTGCCGGAAAGCCGGATTTTCGCCTCATTGGAATAATTCGTCCCATTGAATGAGAGAATAACATCATGAATAGAGAAGTGACCATATTTGGTGTGGGGTGTACGCTCTGCCGCCTGCTGCACAAGAATACGCTGGCAGCGGCCATGGAGCTGGGTATAGATCTCGAAGTGCGGGAAGTCACCGATATTCAGAAAATGATCAAACGGGGTATCGCCGCCATACCCGCTCTTGCCATTGGCGATGAGGTAGTAGCCAGCGGGCAGGTGCCGGATGTGGCCGATATTAAAGGCCTGCTTTTAGAACGGGCCAGAGCCTAATGTAAATTCTTCTTTAAATTTTCTCCCCCCTTCTGCCTATTGCGGGCTAATTTTCATAAAATTACGGAAATACCAATCCGAAAAGGAAAACACCTATGAAAAAGATACTCTTCCCTACCGACCTTTCCAAAGCAGCTGAAAAGGCCTTTATCTACGCGCTCCACCTGGCCGATAAATTTGGTGCTACCATCACTACGGTGCACGTTTATGCCAAGCCTGAGCTCAGGGCCTCCCGCCTGCCGATCACCTTATCCGAATTCTACGAAGCCTACGAC
>CAYVVK010000253.1:0-2693 GCA_964454855.1 uncultured Phaeodactylibacter sp.
CTGCCGTACGGCGGTGGTGGCCAGCGCGGGGGGCGGCATAAAGGAAGTGGTCGTACACGGGGAGACCGGCCTGCTGATCCCTCTCGAACAACAGCAGGAAGCCCCCTTTGAACCGGTCGATCCTGATCAGTTCTCCCGAGCCCTGGCCGAAGGAATTAACAAGGTCATTGCTGACCCGGAACTGAAAGCTTCTATGGCCCAAAAGGGCAGGGAAAGGGTAGAGGCGCATTTTGACTGGAAGGCGATCGCGGGGCAGGTGGAGGGCTTGTACCGGTCTTTAATATATTTATAAACTGTTGATCATCGCGAATGCCAACTGTTGAGCGTAGCGAAACCCGGCCGGTACCATACCTTTAGATTTGGGCGAACTGCGAACTGCTCACTGCCAGCTGCCCACCTAGGGATGCACCAGCCTGGCTGAATAGTTCCTGGGCTTAAAAATGTCCCGTACCTCTTCGCCATCCGGCAGGAACTGGTTGAGGGTCTTCTGTTCCGTCCAGTCAAAGGAATTTTTCTCCTTGTAAAAGCTGCGGTACTCAAAGGGAGTACAATGCCGGTACTTTTTGAACAGCCGGTTGAAATTGGTCAGGTTGTTGAAGCACTGGTAGCCGATCTCGCTGATAGACAGGTCTGTCTCGATCAGGAGCTTACAGGCGTGCCCGATGCGCAGGCTGATGAGAAACTGCTTGAAGCTCTTATTGGTGCTCTTTTTGAAGAAATGGCTGAAAGCGGAATCGGACATGTTGACCCGGGCTGCCACATCGCCAACCTTCAAGTCCTGCCGGGTAAAATTGTCCAGGATATACTGATAGGCGGCCTTTATCCTTTCGTTCTTCACGTCAACCGGCTGTGTGCGGAAACCCTCACTGGCCAGGTGCGTTTTCTCGCTGGATTCCGCCAGGCCGTTCATCAGGTCCAGGAACTTAAGGATGCTGGCCATGCCGTGGAGTTGAGTCAGTTCGATCAGCTTTTCCCGGGCCATCTCAGAGGCCTGGCCGGAAAACTGAATGCCCCGGATGGAGCTTTCCAGCATCTTCCGGATCTTAAAAAACGGCTTTTTCCCGAATATCCTGGAATCAAAAAGATTCATCTCGAATTGCAGGGTGATCACCCGGCAATGGCCCCCGCCTTCTTTAGGCGTTCCGTCGCTGTCCCATTTATGGTGTAGAAAGGGGCCGATCAGCACCAGGTCGCTGTCCTGGTATTTTTCCGTACTGTCGCCAACGATCCGCCGGCCTGTACTGCCCATGACCAGGGTCAACTCATATTCCGGATGGTTGTGGATAGGGTAGTCAAAGCCGTTATCGATGGAGTCGATGAGCACAAAGACATCTTCAAAGTCCAGTGGGGTGATCTCGCGAAAAACTTGCATTTCAGAATATTATTAGCCCTGTAAAACGATAAATCAATACATATTTCATGAAAGTACTGATGTTTGGTGAAAAAGTGTGGATTCTCCTTGGGTAATAATCATATTTTAACAGGAGATTTGAAACGTATGAGTGCTCATCCCTTATTCTGAACGAACCTCACAAAATAGGGCTATTTCGTTTTCCTGGTTTAGCTGCAGGCAGGGCGTGCCTGCTTGCAGGCGTTTCTTAATTTTTTCAAAGCGAATGATATTTCATGAGGAATTTTACATGTGTCTTTTGCGATAACCGTTACCGGATAAATGCGCTGCTGGCCTTTTTGATACTGGGCCTGGCAAGCAGCCCGGGCAATGCTCAGGATGTGGAAGGGCCTACTGTCACCGTCAGTGGGACGGTAAGCTCCGAAGATGAGCAGGAACCTCTGATAGGGGTCAATGTGGTGCAAAAAGGCGCCCCGAACGGCACCGTCACGGATGTCGACGGCCAATACAACATTACGGTGCCGTCCGGCGCCACCCTGGTATTTAGTTATATCGGTTATAAAACCGAGGAGGTGGCCGTGCAAGGCAGAACCAGGATTGATGTCAGCCTGAAGGAAGCCGGACAGTTGCTGGATGAGGTCGTCGTGATGGGTTATAAAACAGATATAAAGAGCAATGTAGCCAGCGCCATCTCTTCGGTCAAGGCGGAAAACATCGAGAAGCTGCCCGTCCTGGGCATAGACCAGAGCCTGCAGGGGCAGGTGGCGGGGCTGCAGGTTACTCAAACGACCGGTGCTCCCGGCGCCGATATTGCAGTGCGCATCAGAGGGGCCGGCACTTTAGGTAATAACAGCCCGCTTTTCATAGTTGACGGCATACCCACCACCGGCAACATCAATATGTTCTCTACTTCCGATATTGCGTCGGTGGAAGTGCTCAAAGACGGAGCGGCGGCCGCCATTTACGGCTCACGGGCCGCCAATGGAGTGATCCTGATCACGACCAAAAAGGGCAAGCCCGGCAAGCCGCAGTTCAGTTTCAATTCCTACTACGGCTTTCAAGAGGCCAATACGCTGCCGAGCCTGCTAAACGCCCGCGAATATTTAAGTGTCCGCAACCAGGCCATCAAGAACGCCAATACCCTCAGAGACCTCCCCCGGCAGTTGGATACCTTCGACCTGGCCATACTGGATACCCTGCCGGATGTCAACTGGCTGAATGAAATGTTCCGCACCGCGCCCATGCAACGGCATATGCTGAGCGCTTCCGGCGGCAGCGAAAACGGCAGCTATTACATCGCCGGGGAATACCTGGACCAGGAAGGCGTATTCCGCGGGCAGGG
>CAYVVK010000253.1:2703-3954 GCA_964454855.1 uncultured Phaeodactylibacter sp.
AGTACATGCTGCGGTTTAATGGCGAGGTGAAGAACCGGCGGGTAACCATCGGGAACAACCTCTCCTTCTCGTTTACCGACCAGAAGTTGATCAACAGCTCCGGAGACGGCGCCGGGCCCGGAAACGAGCTTAGCGGCATCCGCTATACCCTCATCGCGGCCCCGGTTTTTCCCATCCGCAATGAGAATGGCGAATACATCAAAACCTCCATCGAACTGGGCGAGCCCACGCTCTTTGGCGACGGCAACGCCAACCCCCTGGCCTTTGTGGATGCCACCGACTGGACCATCAAGCGGTACCGCTTCTTCGGCAGCGTGTTTGCCGAACTCAACCTCCTGGAAGGGCTCAAGCTGCGGACCACCTTAGGCGGCGATTTCCTCTTTCGCAATGAAAAGCTCTTTAAAGAGCGCCTTTCCCAGGCCATTTATGACCCCAGCTCCCTCAACGAAGGAAGGGTGATCGAACAGAACCTGGCCTGGAACAATACGCTTGACTTTTCCCGCTCCCTGGGCAAATACCAGCACCACCGGGTCGCTGTACTGCTGGGCATGGAGGCCATTCAGAACCAGACGAATTTCCTTGGGGCTTCCGCCAACAATTTCTTGCTCACCAGCCCGGCTTTCCGCTACATCAACAACAGCCTCACGCAGGAGGTCGGCGATATAAACGCCTCCGGTATCGTTACAGAATGGGCCCTTTTGTCTTATTTTGGGCAGTTCAGCTACGCCTACGACGGGCGCTATGTCCTCAACGCTTCCGTCCGCAGAGACGGATCCTCCCGCTTTGGCAGGGCCAACCGCTACGGAACCTTCCCCTCTGTGTCGGTGGCCTGGAATGTGTCTAATGAGCCCTTCTTTACCAATGTGGACTTCGTGTCGGACCTGAAGCTCCGCGCCAGTTGGGGCATTCTGGGCAACCAGGAGATCGGCAATTATCCCTTCAGCTCCCTGGTCGAGACCGGCCGCAGGGTGTATCCCTTCGGTGGGCAGGCCGCCACCGGGGCCAGGGTGATCGAAACCGGCAACTCCAAGATCAAATGGGAAACGACCACCCAACGCGATATCGGACTGGAGCTGAGCTTGCTGAAAGGGCGCTTCACCCTGCAGGCCGATTACTACGAAAAGAAAAGCTCAGACATCCTGGTGCGCGTGCCCATCCCGCAGGCCGGCGGCTCCCTGAACCCGCCTTTTGTCAACGCCGGCGAGGTAGAGAATAAAGGCCTGGAACTGGCCCTCGGCTACCAGCAGGACA
>CAYVVK010000253.1:3964-8757 GCA_964454855.1 uncultured Phaeodactylibacter sp.
GACATTGGAGGCTTCCACTTTTGCATCAACGGAAATATTTCCACGGTGCAGAATGTCGTCCTTTCCCTGGCTGATAGCGAACCCATCCTGGGCGGGTTCGGCCTCTCCGACGGGCCCCTCACCAAAACCGAGCCAGGCTATCCCATCGGATCCTTCTTCCTGTATGAAATGGAAGGCATCTTCCAAAGCCAGGAAGAAATAGAAGGCAGCCCCTTCCAGAGCAATGATACCCGCCCCGGGGATATTAAATTTGCCGACCTTAATGATGATGGGGTGGTTGACGATAAAGACCGCGCCCATCTGGGCAATCCCTTCCCTGAATTTTTCTACGGTATCAACGCTGCTTTTGAGTTTAAAAATTTCGACCTGTCGCTCTTATTCCAGGGCGTCCAGGGCAATGATGTCTACTTCCTGTACGGCAATTTCGCTTACGAAACCCAGGCGCGGGGCTTTAATGCCTACCGGGACATCCTCGACAGCTGGTCGCCCGACAATACCGATGCCACCATCCCTAAGGTTAGCCTCGATGACCGCAACGGGAACCGCCGCCCTTCCACCCGCTTCCTGGAGGATGGCTCTTATATGCGGCTCCGCAACGCCACTTTAGGGTACAACTTCAACGGTTTATTGAAAAACACCAAAGTGGCGAGCCGCCTGCGGCTGTACCTCAGCGTACAAAATGCCCTGACCTTCACCTCCTATCCCGGGCTGGATCCGGAAATACAGGCCAATACCAACGATACGCAGGGCTTCAACATCTCTTCCGACCTGGCAGTAGGCATCGACTGGGGTACCGTGCCTTCCCCACGGACTTTCATTGCCGGGGTGAACCTGGATTTTTAAGCATTCACGCCATGGGCTTCGGCCCCAGCAGGCTAGATCAAAGATCAAATGACAAATTCCAAATCCGTTCCATCATGAAAAAAATATATTCCAGGCTCCTGCTGACATTCGCCGCCCTGGCTCTCCTTTCCTGCGAGAGCATTTTGGACAGGGAGCCCCTGGGGCGGCTCGATGCAGATACCTTTTTCAACAGTTCCCATGATGCGGCCCAGGCCATCAACGCAGCTTATGAGTACCTCCTTTTCAGCAACGAAAACAACAACTTCTACTGGGCCTTCGGCACAGTGGCCTCCGATAATGCTATTGCCGGCGGCGACGGCTCCCGGGCCGGTATTGTCGAGATCGATTTCCTGACGCATACGCCCCGGACCCAGGAGTTTAACGACTTCTGGAGGCTGAGTTTTGCCGGCATCACGCAGTGCAATACCGTGATTGGTAAGGTGCCGGCTATCGATATGGATGAAGGGCTCAAAGGCCGGATAATCGGGGAGGCCCTGTTCCTGCGCGCCTATTATTATTTCGGCCTGGCGCAGGTGTTCGGCGGGGCGCCCCTGATGACGGAAGTGCTGCCCCCGGAAGACCTGAAGATGCCCAAGGCTTCGGCTGAAGAAATATTGAGGCAGGCCATCGAGGATTGTAGCGCAGCGGCGGAGCTCTTGCCGCTTGAATACAGTGGGGAGAATATCGGCCGGGCCAGCCGGGGCGCTGCTTATGCGCTGGCGGCAAAAGCTCATTTGTACCTGCAAGACTGGGATGGCGTGCTGGAATATACGGCCAAAGTAAATGAACTGGGCATTTATGCCCTGATGCCCGATTACCTGGATAATTTTCGGGAGGGAAGCCAGAACAACAGCGAGTCCGTCTGGGAGATCCAGCATGCCAACCTCGAATTGGGTATGGGCAATTCTCTCAACCAGTGGTGGGCATCCAAGAAATTTTCGACCGGCTATGGCTTTGCCGAAGTCACCCAGGGCTTCGTCGATGAATTTGAAGAGGGAGACCCACGGCTCAAATTCACCGTAGCGATGAACAACGACCCGTACTTCGGCCTCATCTTTAAACCTTCCTTTTCGAGTACGGGCTTCGGCGCCAGAAAATACCTGCAGCCCGATTCCACCGTGAGCCAGAAGGCCGATGGGGACATCAACTATACCGCCATCCGTTACGCAGAGGTTCTGCTGTGGGAGGCCGAAGCCCTGACGGCTTTAGGTAGAGTGCAGGAAGCTCAGGGGCCCCTGGAAAAAGTAAGGGCCCGGGCCAGAGCGCAGGCCGTGGATCCGGATACCGCCCTGCCGCCGGTTGCAACGGTGGATCAGCAGGAAATGACCGAACACATCCGCCATGAGCGAAGAGTAGAACTGGGCTTCGAAATGCACCGGTTCTTTGACCTGGTGCGCTGGGGTATTGCCGACAGGCAGATCGAAGGATTTCAGCCCGGCAAACACGAAGTATACCCTATTCCCCAAACCGAAATGGACCTGAACCCCAGTCTCAGGCAGAACCCCGGCTATTAGTGGCCTGCTGAAAATCATTTTCACATAAACAGATCTATGAATCTTATTTACACCGGTTGGAATCACTTTAGAACGGCGCTTTTCCTGGCAATGGCCCTGGGCCCAGCTTTGCCCGCGGCCATCGCCCAGCCCGGCCAGATCAACATCGGCCGGATCGGGCTGATGCCCAATGAACCCACGCCCTATAATGTTCGGGACTGGAAAGAGGTGGCTGTACAGTATGATGCTTTTGTTTACGATTTGCAGCAAAGCGGGCAGTACCTCCCTCTGATTTTCATCCATAGCAGCGGCATCAATTACCCACAGCAGGAAAGCTTTGGCCTGGATACCTACGTAGGAACCAACAGCCCTTTCAACGGCGAGGCCATCAATGTGTTGCCCTCCCTGGTGGGCGCTTCTTTGCTGGGTATCGATAAAAGTGATCAAAACGGGCGAAACTGGTTGCTGATGAGCCAGGATTATTTCAATAAGGCCAATAACGAATTGATCTACCTCAACAACCGCAGCGGGGGTAGTGGCAACGACTGGTGGTACGAAACGATGCCCAATGTGTTTTTCTACCAGCTTTTTGACTTGTACCCGCCCGTCGGCGACGCTGATTTTCAATTTACCAGCATTGCCGATCAGTTCCTGGCGGCCGTGCGGGCCATGGGCGGCAGCGACACCCCCTGGAGCAGTGCCTCCATGAATTACCGCGCCTGGGATTTTGTGGCCATGCAACCCAATACTGAAGGCGTAATCGAACCGGAGGCCGCCGGCGCTTTCGCCTGGATACTTTATCATGCTTATAAGGAAACCGGTAATTCCGAATACCTGAAAGGCGCGGAATGGAGCCTGGAGTTTCTAAACCAACTGTCTACGAACCCTTCCTACGAGCTGCAGCTGCCCTATGGGCTCTACGTTGCTGCTAAGATGAATGCGGAAATAGGGACGGATTACGATATGGAAAAGATGGTGAACTGGCCCTTCGATCGCGGCCCCCTGCGCGGATGGGGGACTATCGTCGGCAACTGGGGCGGTTTCGACGTATCCGGCCTGGTGGGGGAGGCCAACGACAATGGCAATGATTACGCTTTCATCCTGAATGGTTTTCAGCAAGCCGGCGCCCTGGCGCCTATGGTGCGCTACGACAAACGTTTTGCCCGGGCCATCGCCAAGTGGATACTCAACCTGTCCAATGCTTCCCGCCTGTTCTATTCCGGGTTCCTACTGCCGGCCTATCAGGATGGTTCCGACTGGTCGCAAGCCCATGATCCCCAACGGCTGATCGCCCATGAGGCCATGCGGGAAATCTATAACGGCCTGTCGCCTTATGCCACCGGCGATGCCCTGAACGGCGGATGGGCCCGCAACAACCTGGCGCTTTACGGCTCTTCCTCTGTGGGATACCTCGGTGCCCTGATCGAAAAAACCAATGTGGACAAGATCCTGAAGATCGACCTCCTTAAGACGGATTTTTTTGGCGATGCAGGCTATCCTACCTATCTGTTCTTCAACCCTTACGGCCTGGAAAAAGTGGTGGAACTGGAGGCCGGCCCTGCGCCTGTAGATATCTATGATGCCCTTTCCGAATCCTTCATCCATACTGGCGTAAGCAATACCGTTCAGATTTCCATTCCCGCCGATGAGGCCCTGATGGTGGTGCTGATTCCCGCAGGAGCAGAGGTGGAATACGACGAGAATAAGATGCTGGCCGGTGGGGTAGTGGTGGATTACAACCAAAGCAGCCTGCCTTTTCAGTACGCGCCCCGCATACAGGCTTTGGCGGCGGCAACACAGGAAGTGGAGTTCGGGGCAACGGTAAGCATCTATGGAAAAGCAGCGGACCGCGACTCTGAGGGCCTCAGCTACTCCTGGGCCAGCAGTGGAGGCACGATCTCCGGAAGCGGGCCTGTTGTAAGCTGGCAGGCCCCCGCTACAGAAGGCTGGTTTGAGGTCATCCTCACCGTGGCCGATGAGCAGCAGAATAGCGATACGGACACCTTGCGCCTGAGCGTCACCCCGGAGATCAACCTGGCGCCGCAGATCATCGAACTCTCTACAGGCCAAGGCTTCCTGAACCCCGGCGAAACCCTGGAGCTCTTTTGTAATGCCGTGGACGCCAACGGGGATTCCATCCTCTACAGCTGGGCTGCCGATGCCGGGGCCTTCATCGGCGAAGGAAGCCGGGTGTCATGGCAGAGCCCGCCCACTGAAGGGATATTCCGTATTGAGGTGGAAGCCCGCGACGAACAGGGGGCTTTCTCTACCGCCGCTACTTCCATACTCGTCAAAGTATTTACAGCCGTGGACACGGGCAGCCTCATCGCATATTATCCTTTTAATCAGAATGCCGACGATGTAAGCGGAAATGCGCTGCACGGCCAGGCCTTTGGCGCACAGCTTACCGAAGATGCCAACGGCAACCCCCTCAGCGCCTACTTCTTTGATGGTGTC
>CAYVVK010000254.1:0-8755 GCA_964454855.1 uncultured Phaeodactylibacter sp.
AGGGGGATGACCTCGATCGGCAGCTTTACCTTTTCCGCCTCCACCCGCAGGGCTTTCACCGCATCCGGTTTGTTGGCCTCAATGGCGATGTATATCTTCTCTGCCTGTATGAAATGCTGCAGAATGCAGGTGCCGTCGATCAGTTCTCTGGCGTATTCCACCATCACGCGATGGTCGCAGGTGAGGAACGGCTCGCACTCGCAGCCGTTCAGCATGAGGTAGCGGCAGGGCTTGTCTTCAGGCAGGTCGAATTTGACGTGCGCCGGAAAGGCGGCTCCGCCCAGGCCCACGATGCCCGCCTGTTGGATGGCTTTGATGAATTCCGCTTTTTCCATCTCTTCCGGCGCTTTGGGAATGGGCTGCGTCAGCTGCTGGGTGGAAAAGGGATCCGTTTTAATGCGTATGGCGGGCAGCATTTGCCCGTTGGGGTGATCGTACAGGCCTATATCCACCACTGTGCCATCTACGGGAGAATGCAGGGAGACGGACACGAAGGCGGCCGCTTCGGCGAGCAATTCTCCGCGGCGCACGCGCTGCCCCTTGCGGACCACCGGTTTCGAAGGAGCGCCGATATGTTGCAATAAAGGCAGTACATACTCTTCCCCAAAGGGCATGCGTTCGATGCGCTTCTGGTTGGACAGCTCCTTGTACTCCTCCGGGTGCACACCGTGCCGGAAGGTCAGCAACTTTTCCTGCAATCCGATTTTGTCTGTTCCGATCATCAGTTCTGGTTTTCTGTTCGTTTCCCTCGTTTCGACAACTGCAGCAGCTTGTCCCGCAGTTTGAGGCGGGTGCGTTCCATCAGTTCGGCCTCCTGCTTTTGCAGCTGGGCCTCATAGGAGGCTTTAAGGGCCGATAGTTCTTTCTCGTACTTTTCCGTCAGTTCCTGTTCCAGTTCTTCCCGGGCTTTTTGCGGAAAGGGGCTGTGAATGCCGGCCAGCTCCCGCAGGCGGTTCCATTGCTGCCGGGCGTGGCGGGTGGCGGCAACTACTTCTTCCGAAACGATGTATTGCTGAAACTGCCGCTCCCCGTCCACTACTTTGACCACCGGCACTTTGCCTTTCTGCCCTTTGGCATCCAGCGGCAGGTACTCTGCTACGGGTACCGGCGTTCCGCTTTCTGCTTCCAGCAGGCGGAAGTGGCCCTTCCAGCTTTTCAGGCTGAACAGCCAGTCTGCAAAGGTCAGTGTATAGTTTTCTTCCTTATCTTCCCCGTATTTCAAGCTCATGCTTACCCATTCCTGTTCCAGGGCGGGATTGCCTTCCAGCGAAAGGGCCGAAGACAGAAAGCCGCTTTCCATTGTGGTATCAAAATGCAGGCTGGGGAAGGCCCGGCTTTGTTGGGACAGTGCCGCGCGCTCCATCCACCCGATGCCTGTTTCCTCATGTTGCGCCGGATCGGGCGCCAGCAGATGGAAAAGGGCCGGGCCGGCCTGTTGCAGGCCTTCGCGCAGGGCTTCAAAGCTGGCCTGGCCCTCACCCAGGCCGGCTTTCAGCAGAAAAGCCCGGGGGAGTGACAGGGCGGCCGACAGGCTGGCCTGCTGGCTGGCCAGTTCGCTCTGTCCGGGGATAAATGCAGCATCATCCAGCACCAGCACCTTCACCGGCAGGCCGGAAGACAGCAGTTCCAGCAGCTCCGCCCGGTTCTGTTCGGACAACAGGCGGCTGCTTCCCAGCAGCAGCAGGGGCGGAAGCAATTGTTTTTCCTCTTTCGAGAGGCCTTCCCACTGCAGGGTGCCGACCTCTTCATCGTGAATCTCCGGCTTGTATTTATTCTTCACTTCCAGGGCGGTGCGGCGCAACAGGCGCACCTGGTCCAGGACATGGCGTTTGTGGCCCTGCAGCATGCCCGCCAGGCGGCTTGTAGCCCTGCCTTCCCAGTCCCATAGCACGGGAACGGTAAAGGCATTGTAGGGATAGTCATCCGCCCAGGGTATGGCCGCCTCATCGGCGAGCACGATCCCGTAACGGGCCCTTCCGCCGCCGGTGGGCCCTTCCCGCACGGCCCATTGCAGGGCTTTTAGTTCATTCAGCAGTTCTATTTTCCGCTGCAGTTCTTCGGTATCCACGGCCTGTGCCGGGCTTCCGGTACCGAAGGAGTGGATCACTTCTTCCAGGGAATGCTTGCCTTCTCCCAGTTCCGCCAGCGTGTCGGCGGGAAGCCGGAAATCTTTTTTCGGCAGGGCATTGCTAAGTTGCTGGTGGATGTTTTTAGCTAACTCGCTAACCTCCTCTTCTATCATTTTGGCCTGCTGTTCTGCTTTAGGCTGCAGTACGGATTCCAGTACTGCCGTCAGCCAGTGCACTACCGTTTTTGCCGGCGCCCCCTCTTCCGTGCGGTTGCCGCCCGAAAGGGAAAGATAGAAATGGCGGCTGAGCAAGGTGGCGGCAATGGGATCGTAGGCCGGCTCGCGGATCAGCTGATTGATGGTATCGGAAGGGGTGTCCGGCAGTTGTTCCCAGAGGCCGAGGGCTGCCTCCATGCCTGATACCTGTTTTTCTTCGGCCGGCGCCGTACGCAGCGCTTCATCTTCGCACACTTCCACACACAGGCCGCAGCCGGTGCAGGCATGCGGGTCGATGGCTATGGAAAAGAGCTGGGCGGTGCCTTTTTCCTGGCGCTTTTCCTGATGGTAGAAAGTGTCGGTAACCGCAACGGGAAACTGCCCGATCAAGGATTGCAGGATCTCGATGCCTGCCTGTGCTTTTTCCAGCTTTTCGCCTTCGATCTTGCTCTCTTCCACCAGCCTGTCGAAAGCTTCGGATAGAAAATCAGCCACCCGTCGGATCTCCCGCCCCTCTTCCTTGACCAGGGCATCTATTACCTTCACCAGCTTCCGTTCCAGGGACATAAGCTGCGGGATGGGCATGCCCTGCTCAGCTGCCGTTTTCATGCCCGAGCGAATGAGCGACTGCAGGCTGATGGCCACCGATGGCATGGCGGAATGCGGGCAGTAAGCGATACATGCTCCACAGCCCGTACAGTTTTGTGCGTCGAATACCGGCAGGCCGGATAGCTTTGCCGGTGGGTTGGCAAAATTTGCCGTGGCGGGGGGAACCACCTGAAGTGCCTGGAAAGGATCCGCCACCAGCTCCGCCCTGATGTCCCGCTGGTAAAAACAGGCCGTATTCTGATAAAAACGGGACAGGCGCGCATAAGGCGGCCCCTGCTCCTGATACCGGCGGATGGCAAAGGGCAGGTTGCGGGTGAAGAGGTTTGTTTTTTTATCTTCTGCCTCTCCAAAGCCGACCGTTTCCTTTTCAATACCAGGATACTCCCGGGCGATGGCCTGCAGCATGACCTCATGCTGCGGGAAGGCCGAACCCGAACGGGTAAAGTCGAACCCCAGATATAAGGGAAATCGCTGTGCCCCACCCTTGTTGCCGTTTTTGAAGGCAGCCACAGCCGCTTCTTCAGATAAGGGGCCGGCGTAAGCGGCGGCGTACAGGGCCGGCGCCCGCTTGCCCAGTTGGGCCAGTAAGCCCTTTAGCTGCTGGTAAACGGGAGCTTCCCTTGGATCGCCGGCGGCGGCTTCCTGCATGACAGTGACGGCTTTCTTCCCTTTCAACTGTTCCCGCAGTTCTTCCTGTGGGAAAGGCTGCAGCAGGGAAAGGCTCAGCACCCCTACCCTCGCCCGTTCTTCATCGCGTAGCTGACGGGCGGCATCGGCCGCTACTTCAAAGGCGCTGCCCTGAGCAAGGATCAAATGATCAGCCTTACTGCTTTCTATGGTTTTAACTGCCGTATAATGGCGGCCGGTAATGTGGCCGTATTCTTCGAATGCCTGTTGGATGATCTCCGGGAGATGTTGGTGGAAATAGCGTTCACGGGCGGCGCCTTCCAGGCTGAGCGCCTGTCCGTCTTTTCGAGCCCCTTCCATAGTGGGTGCATCATAGCTAAACCACTGCGGGATACGGCGGCGCCCCTTTCCGAATAGCAGGCGCTGAGCCGGCGTGGGGCTGTCAATATGGCTATCAGCCTGCCCGAGGAAACGGCGCAGGGTATCCGCAGCAGGCACCTCCGCCGACTGCCGGGAAAGGGCCAGGCCATCCAGTATGCAGATGCCGGGCAACAGGGCCAGTTCCGATATCCGGTGAGCAATGACCGCAAAATCAATGGCTTCCTGAAGATTGGCAGGTTGCAGGCGGAAGCAGCCCGCCGGATGGTGGTGGTGTAAGCGAGAATGCCCCTTGCCGCCTTCCCGCTGCGTGATGTGGTAAACCACCGCGGCCAGTTGTTGCCGGGCCAGCCCATCCAGTCCGGGAACAGCGTTTCCGAAGAGGAAAGCGCTACCCCGCAGGCCGGTGCCCGAGAGGCCCGCCAGGAAGGCCAGGTTCCCGCTGAGCCGCTTTTGCACGGGGCGCCCGAAAATATTCAGCCCTTCCCCGGTTTCCATTGGCATGGAGGAGGAAACGCCTTCGCTGATGGCACATTCCAGCTGGTAGAGAGCCTTCAGGGCCTCGCGCTCTATGTTTTTTCCCAATATGTCATTCGGGCTCTGCATAGCTTAGGTTTCTTCTGAAAATTTTTCCACCCGCCCCAGCGGCAACCATACCGTCGGGCGCTTATCAAACTGTTTACCTTCCACCCATACGATGGCGTCGGTGGGGCAACGCAGGGCCGCCTCGGGGGAGGCTAGTTCATTCTTACTGTAGTCAATCACCGCCAGGTTGTCTTTGATCTCGATCAGGCCGGGTGCGGCATCCATCACGCAGCGGCCACAAGCAGTACAGGCCACTGAGCATTTGGATTCCGCCAGGTCGCCGGCCAGTTGCGAGCGGCACTGTACGATGAGTTTCTGGCTTGCCGACATCAGCTCGAAGAGGTTTTTGGGGCATATTTCCACACAATCGCCACAGGCGGTGCATTTGTCGGGGATGACCGTTGGCAGGCCGTCCTCATTCAGGTAGAGGGCATCGAAATCACAGACGTCGACACAATCGCCCAACCCCAGGCAACCCCAGGAGCAGGCCTTGACGCCGCCGGCCACCACGGCTTCGCCCCGGCAGGTACGCAGAGTACCGGCGTATTCCGCCAGGCTGTGGGCCTCGCGCTTGCCGCCGGCACAGAGCAGGCGCGCCACGCGCTTTTCCTGTTCGCCGGCATCCATGCCCAGGTAGTCGGCAATGCGCTCGATTTCCTGCGGCGAGCTCACGGTACATTTGGAGATCGGCACTTCCCCGTGCACCACCTTCTCCGCGAAAGCGCGGCAACCCGCTTCTCCGCAGGCGCCGCAGTTGGCATGGGGCAGCATCTCCTCCACCTCATCGATACGAGGGTCTTCCTCCACATGCAGCCTGCGGTAGGCCAGGGCGATGATGGCTGCGAACAGCAAGCCCAGGCCGGTGAGGATGGATACTGCTATGATGATCTCGTTGAGCATATTACACTGTTACATTGTTGTCTGCCTCGCGGCCGTAGTGGCCGCGGTACACTACTGGTATTTCTCTGCCCTTTTCACCCATTCTTCCAGGTTCTCCTCATTGTGGTTTTGCGGTGCGCCGGGGTGGATGATCTTCACCGGGCATTTGGCCGCTGCTTTGACGATATCGGCGAAGGGCCCTCCTTTGGGGTTGGCCACGTAAGCCTGTTTGTTGTCGTCGTACTGGAAGATAATGGGATTGGCATCGATGCACTCGTTGCAAGAGGTGCAAAGTGGAGTCTCGATCCAGGCTTCTCCCAGCTCGTCCGCCACTTCGGCGGCCGCCTCCGGCGCTTTGGGGGCTTTTTCCTTTTTCGGAGGCGGTGCTTCTTCGGGTTTTTCCTTTGCTTGGGTTTCCTCCACTTTAGTTTCTTTGCCCGGCTTTTGGGGAGGCGCGGCTTTCTTTTCACCAATATCTATTTCCGCCGGCAGCAGATTGTCCAATTCCATATCCAGCAGGGCCGAGGCCAGTTGTTCCATGGCATTTCGGGCGGTTTCTTCCCTGGTTTTCTCTATTTCTTTTTCGTAAGCGGCTTTCAGTTGCGCCTCCTTTTCCTGCTGTGTCTGTTCCAGTTCTCTGCGGAGGCGTTCCGTAGCCTGCTCTACGTGGTAGCTGTGGATGCCCGCATTTTCCTGCAGGTAGTGCCAGAAATCGAGGCGGTCCTGGCAGGCCAGCACCAGGGGCCAGGCGACAGCCGCCCGCTGCAGTTGCTGTGCGCCATCCACCAGCCAGATGTAGGGCACTTTGGTGAGCGCCTCCTCATCGGGAAGCTCCAGGTAATCGGCCATTGGCACCAGGCTCTCCGTCCAGTATTCCGGAGGGATGAGGAGGAAATGATCCGCGTAGCGCTTGTCCAGGGCGGCAAAGTCGGCGAAGGTAAATGCCAGGGATAGTTCCGCCAGCTCCCCTTTCTCGTCCATAACGGGCAGTTGGTGTACCGGCCAGTTGGCTTCCGCCTGCGGATTGTCGTTGATGTCAAAACGGCTACCCCATTTCGGCCCCTTCTGGCTGTCGTAGACAAAGCCCGGAAACTCGCGGCTTTCCACGGCAGCGCTTGCAGAAAGGGCAGGGCCGGCACCGGGTATGTTTTCCGGAGCGAGGGCCAGCAGGTGGAAGAGGGCTGGCGCAAAGGCACGCAGGCCCTGGATGAAACCGTCGTGCAGGTTTTCGGGGCGGATTGCTGCGGACTGTAATACGAAAGTATTACGGTGAGCGATAGCCAGGGCGCCCAGCTCCTGCCGGAAGAGGAAACCTTCTCTGCCGCGCTCTTCGATCCTGACTGTGCCCCGGCTGTTGAGCAGGAAATGGCGGATGGGCAGATTGGACGCCAGGAGATGGGAGAAATCGTTCAGTTCCTCATCCAGCAATTCGGCGGCCTCGGCCATCAAAATTACCGATGCACAGGCTGCCGCCTCGGTATCGTTGAAATTGCGCCAGCTGAAATGGGCGAAATAATCACCATGCATATCTGCACGGTACAAGCCTTCGATCTCAAGATGGGCGATGCGCATGGCGGCAAACACTTCAGCAGCCATGCCGGCCGTCTCGCTGAACGCATCGCGGGCAGCCTCGCAGAGATGGCCGGAAGCCGCAGTTCGGGTATCGAAGGCAGGAAAACTGTAGGGCCAGTCTATCTCCGGAAAAGCCGGCCTTTTCTTGCTCAGGACAATACTGGCTTCCTGCTGGAAGAGCAGCTTATCGGCCTGTTGCAGGGTTTTCAGTATTTTTTCGATACGGCGATAGCGCTCTTCCGGCATGGTGGCAGAACCACCGGAAGGCAGCAGGGCCGACAATTCCTCGAAATTGAGGAAGTTATCGGCAAAATCCATGGTGGATTGCAGGTGCTCGGGAGAATGAGCCTCCGGGCTCTTTTCCCTTTCCACCGCCAGTAGGTCTTCGAGCTTGTAAGTAAGCTGTGCGATCTCCGCTTTAAGTTCGGCCCTGGCCCTGCCCAGATGGCGCTGAATGACTGCGGCCAGCAGATGAAGCGGGGCCTGGGTGGAGAAAGGCAGCAACAGGCCGGTTTGGGGAAGCTGCCGCAGCAGGCGCTGCAAGTCTTCCGAAAAAGCCTTGCCTTCATTGCCCTTGAGCGACAACTGCGCTTCTACTTCCTGAATGGCCTCCCTGAAGACAGGCAGGGCCTTGTAAGCATCATTGGCATGGCGCAGTTTCCGGCGGATGATGCCCTCCAGCCGCAGGAGGTTGTCTTTCAGTATTCTGGCGTCGTTTTCTCCGGGGGCTATTCTTTCCACCGCTTCAGCCAGCAGTTCCTGTAAACCGGAAAAAAGGCGGCCCTCCTCCCCGGCCGGGCTTTCGGTATCGGCAATCCAGCAGGGAAAGTATTGTTGAACATATTCCTGATGCCGGAAAGGCGATAGCAGGGCCGGATAATGAGAAGCCAGGGTGTCCTCAGAAAAACCACCGCCTTTTCCGCTGCGGAAGAAGGCCCGCAGGCTGCGCCAGTAGGCTTTTTGTTCTGTTTCGGGGGCTGGCTTTACTACCGGCAGCTGAGGTGGCCTTTCAGCTTCTCTGGTATCGTTTTTCTGCAAGCCCGCCTTACCATAGTCCGCCGAAAGGAAGCCCTTAAGGCCGCTGGCCTCTTCCCGGAAAAATCCGGCGTATGTCTCCTTATCGGTAGTCCTTTTGCTCATTTCCATTCATTTATACTGCAAAACTATCGAGGTGGCTGTTGATGGCATCTATTTTTTGCCCGGGCGTATGGCCGAGGTTATGGGCCCCGTAGAGATCATAGCGCGTGGCCTCTTTGTTCTGATAGAACAGGCCCAGGTAGGTGATGTCCTTGTCTTCCGCCAGTTCACGTGCGACATGGATGTCACTGGGGTCATGCTCTTGTTCATGCCGGAAGATCTTTCGCGTAGCCTCATCCACCTGAATGCCGTTTTCGTGGCCCAGCAGATAGAGGTGCTCGCGGTCGGAAACCATTTCTTCGGCTAAGGGGCCCATAAACTTGGAGCAACGCATGATGACCTTGATAAAGGAGAATCCCTGATGTGCATAGCCCGCCTTGATGGTGGCGTACAGGTGGCCGGGCACCCAGTCTGCCGTTTGCGCCACGAAGGACACATTAGACATACCGAGCGGCGTTTGCAGCGGGTTGACGGGCGGCAGCACCGAGCCATGAGGGTGGGTATTGGAAATAGTGCCCATACGGGAAGTCGGCGAGGTCTGCTTCTTGGTCATCCCGTAGATCTGGTTATCGAACATAATAGTGGTGATATTCATATTGTACCGAATAGCGTGTATCCAGGCGCCGGCCCCAATGGAGCAGCAGTCGCCATCGCCGGTGATGACGAAAACGTTGAGGTCCGGCC
>CAYVVK010000255.1:0-8753 GCA_964454855.1 uncultured Phaeodactylibacter sp.
GGCGCCACGGGGCACCTCATCGACGAGGTTGCCGCCGAGCTGGCGGTCGACCTGGTCGCGCTCGGCACTCACGGCCGGCACGGCCTGCTGGGGCCCTTCGCCCAAACTGCCCCGCGGCTCATGCAGCCGATCGAACCGGATGTCGACTGGACGATCACCACGAGAGCCACCATCAACTTCAACACCGACGAACAGGGCCTGGGCATCCTGGGCGTGATCAGCCCGGACTCGGCTTCTCAGCAGATCCTCCGCATGGCCGACTTCAGCCGGTTGGCAGGCGGCGCCCAAAAGGTACAGGGCTTCGTCTATCCCCAGGATCTTCCGCAGGGCCTGTCTCTGAACTACAGCGGCTCCAGCGTTTACCTGAGGGCCACAAAGAGAGGCAATACCCTGGAAGCCTTCTACAGCCCGGATGGGGTCAATTATACTTCACTTGGTAGCCCGCAGGTGGTGTTGGATACTGTACGCTTCATCGGCCTTTATGTCGTGAACCCCAGAAACCCGGCTGCCAATGCCGTGGGGTTTTTCGACTTTTTTGAACTGGAGGGTTGCGGCGATGATCCCTGTGGGGATGAAGAGGCCAACCTGACGGACAGCCTGCTGCTGTATTATCCGCTCGAAGGAAACGCACAGGATGCCAGCGGCAAAAACAATCATGGCATTTTGAATGGCAATCCAAATTTCGGGCCGGATCGGCATGGCAATCCGCAGGGAGCCATTACCCTGGACGGTACGGATGATTTTGTGCAATCGCCACTGGACGGCAATTTGCTGCCCTTGTCCATCGCTGTATGGTTCAATGCAAATCAGGTGGGCGGTGAACAGTCGATCGTCGATTCCGACCGTTTTGGCCTTTCCGGGCATTCCATCATCCTGGGGTATAACAACGGGGACAATACACTGGACGTACAGTACCACGACGGCGCTTTTGACTCCGGCTTTGCCATTGAGGACGGCCGCTGGTACCATGCCGTCGCTCTGTACGATACGGCAAAGGTGCAGCTGTACATCGACGGTGCTTTTATTGGTGAACAGGACCATGGCCCGGGCAGCCTGAACGGCGACCTGTTCCGCATCGGGCGGCACAATGCCAATGACCCCCAATGGTTCAACGGCCGGGTGGACGATGTACGCATTTATCAGTCTTTGCTGACAGAAAACCAGATCTGCCGATTGGCCAACGATTTGCCCTCTGATCCGTGTCAATCCATATTATCCGGCTTGCAACTGGACTTACCGATGAACGATACCGTTCTGGATGTAAGTGGCAACGACTTTCACCCCATCCTCCACGGCCCTACCCTCACCGAAGATCGTTTCGGCAACCCCAACAGCGCTTACAATTTCGACGGCTTCAACAGCCAGTATATGGAGCTGCCCACCGAAGGCCTGCTGAAACCGGATGCTGTGACGCTTTCCGCCTGGGTAAGGCTACACGATTTCGATACCAATCGCGAGGGGAACAGTGTCACCAATCAATACATTTTTTTTACTCAAAATGACAGCGCTTCCTTCTTTGAAGGATACGAACTGGGCATCCTTGATTCCACTTTTACCACTACAGTCGCCAACGGTACGCCGGCAACGCAGCGTGGGGTAGGATACAGCCAGAACATCACTTTGGGGGAATGGTATCACATTGCTTCCACGGCGGGGGCCAACGAGTTGAAATTGTATGTCAACGGTGTTTTGGAAGATAGCACTGCCTTTGATTTCAACCTGAATTACAACGACGCCAACCTGCCTGTTTTCCTCGGTTCCTCTAATGTGCCAACCTTCAATGGCTACTTCAATGGGGTAATGGATGAGGTGAAGATCTACAACCGGGTGCTTTCCGCCGACGAGATCTTCGCGCTGTATAACGGTTGTGAAGAAGAACCCGACTGCAGTGGTTTTTCGCTCAGTACTACCTCTACCCCCGAAACGGACGGCGGCATGGACGGCACCGCTACCGTAGCCTCTTCGGGAGGTGAAGAACCGATCCACTATACCTGGAGCACAGTGCCGGCCCAAACTACGGCCACAGCCACTGGTTTGGCCGCAGGGAGCTATACCGTAAACGCAACGGATGGCAATGGCTGTGTGGCCGCCGATACGATAACCGTTGAAGCCCGTTCCACGCTTACCGCCCAGGCCATTGTTGTTGAACAAGCTTCCTGCGATGACGTTTGCGACGGGCGGGCGCTAATGCAGGCCAGCGGAGGAGCCCGGCCGCTACAATACGAATGGACGGACGGCAGCAGCGATTCTCTGGCTACCGGGCTTTGCGCAGGCACATATATGGTAGCGGTGATCGACGCCATCGGCACCAGGGTAGTGGATACCGTGACCGTAGGTTTCGAGGGTACCCGGCCTCTGGCCGGTTTTGAGGTGGATACCATGATGCTTATCGTGGCCTTTTCAGACCTTTCGACGGGCAATCCTGATAGCTGGTCCTGGACATTTGGCGATGGCCAAAGCTCGATGGAGCAAAACCCGGTGCACCAATACGATACGTCCGGCACTTTTGAAGTATGTCTCACCGTTGCCAATAATTGCGGGCAGGATACAGCTTGTATGGAAGTGGTAATAGATATGATCAATACAGTAGAGGAGGCTATCGTTCAGGATATAAGGCTGTACCCAAATCCCGCAACCGATGAGCTGGCCCTGGAATTCCACAACAATGGCAGGGCGCCCATTTCACTGTTCCTGTACGATATTACCGGACGGATGGCACGAACTGTTTTCCAGAACCAGGTTTTCTCCGGCGGCTTTCACAGGGAACAATTGCCGATCAATGGCCTTCCCTCCGGCCTGTACTACTTTCTTCTTCAATCCGAACAGTTTATCTGGGTGGAAAGGATTGCCCTCGGCGGGAATCGATAAAAAACACAGCGAGTAGTTTATATAATACCTCAATATCTTGCAATTGCCCCGGAAAAGTGAAAATTTGGAGCATGATGGGAGGAATCACTCGTATACCGCTATTCATACTTCTTCTTTTTGTTTCGCCGGTATGGAATGCTGCCGCCGGGCAAAGCACCGACAACCAGGCCAGAATAGACAGCCTGGAGGCCACCCTGGAAGAACACAAGGCCCTGGACGAAGAAAAAGTAGACATCCTCAACCAGCTGGGCTACGAATTCTGGATCATAGACCCTGCCAAATCGGAGGAATACGGCTCGGAAGCTTTAGAGATCGCCAGGGTGCTATCCTATGAGGAGGGCAAGGCCTTTGCCCTGCGCGTCATCGGCGTCGCCCACTGGGTACGGGGCAATGCCGACCTGGCCTTCAAGTTCCTTCTGCAGGCGGAGGAAATATACGAGAGCCTGGCCGACTCGCTGGGCCTGGCCAACAGCCGCCTCAACCTGGGCATGGTTTACGCCGACCAGCACAATTCTGCCTCCGCCTCACAGAAATACCGGCAGGCGCTGGCCATCTTCACGGCCCTGGGAGAAGATTCCCGCATCGCTACCACCTATACTAAGATGGCCGACCTGCTGATCCGGGAAAACTCCTATTCCGAAGCTTATGATTACCTGGCCAGAGCCCTGGAGATCCATAAGGCCAACGGCTTCCTCTACGGCATTGCCGAGGCCAACAGCAAGCTGGGGAAAGCCGCCATCGCCCGGGAAGCGTATACGGAGGCCATATCCTACCTGCTGCTGGCCGTGGAAGCGGCCCGGCAGCGCAACGACCATGTGGGCCTGGCCGATTATTACCAAAGCATTGGGCTTTGCTACTATCGGAAAAAGGATGCTGAACAGGCCCTCGCTTACCTGGAAAAGAGCCAAACCCTGGCCGAGCAGTACGGGCTAAAAAAAATACTCCGGGAGATCTACCATACCTTCAAGAACCTGGAGGCCAGCCGTGGCAATTACCGGGCTGCCATCGCTTATTACGACAAGTACCTGGAAGTGAAGGATGAGCTCTTCAACGAAGAGAAGTCCAACATCATTGCCAACATGGAGGCCCGCCGGGCTTTCGAAGAGAAAGAACGGCAACTGCAGCTCACCCAACAAAACCTTGCCCTGCTGGAACAAAGGAACAGGGCCAGCAGGCTCACCCGCCTGGCGCTTATTCTCGGCTTGCTGGCCCTTGCCGCCATCGGCTGGGGGCTTCTGCAACGCAAGAACAGAAAGCTGCTGCAAAAGCAGAAGGCCCTGAAACTCGCAGAAGTGAAAACCCAGAAACTGGAAGACACCATCCGCTCCAAGGAACAGGAACTCACTGCCTATACCCTCAATTTCGTGCACAAGAATGAGCTGATGGCCGAGTTGAGGGAATCAATAGAAAAGTTGAAATCCGGCATGGACAAGCGAAAACGCGCTGAGCTGGATACCCTGGCCCGGAAGCTGGATGCCGCTCTACGGGTGGATGAAGACTGGGAGGACTTCCGCAGGCATTTCGAGAGTGTACACCCCAGGCTGGCCGGCCGGCTCAACCGGGATTATCCGGGCCTTACCCAAAACGAATTCAGGCTCATCGCCCTGCTGCGCCTCAACCTTTCTTCCAAGGAGATCAGCTCGGTGCTGGGCATCTCGCCCGACAGCGTCAAGACCGCCCGCTACCGCCTGCGGAAAAAGCTGGGCCTGGACAGCCAGGAAGACCTCTTCGAATTCCTGATCGCTTATGAGCAGGCCCCTGAATAATGAAGGGATGTTCACCTCCGAACAAAGTACAAGATACTGTTAATCAGTTTTTTAACCCAAACCCAGGCCCTCCTCTGTTCACTTCCTCAAAGTAGCATGTTTACCTGTAGTACCCCCCCTTGCCGGGGCTGTATACCTCTTATACCCCCTGAAATCTTGCATTCAGGCGGCCAGCCACCCATCTTTGCATTGAGATCAACACTTGAATTGAAAACCTGAAATCACCCTCCCAGCCATGAAAAAGAAGAATGTGATCATCATCAGCCTGGGGCTCCTCCTCCTCCTTATTCTTACGGGGGCCAGCCTGTTCTTTCAAGAAGCCTTTCGCGGCCTGTTCATCCCCAGGAGCGTAGATGAGAGCGACCTATGGATCTGGTACCTGTCCTTGCTGGCCAATGGCCTGTTGTTGCTCCTTTTGGCTACCGGCAGGCAGCTAAAGGGATATTAATGCCTTGTTCCACACCTCCATTCAAAATCACTATACCTGGCAGGAAGGGCCTTTTCGATTGCCCCGGGCCTATTTTGGAAAGACAGGCCATGATGGAAAAAAGGTTCTTTTAAGCCATTCCTGCCGCAACAAAAAGACAATTCCCTCCGAACACCGCGAATACTCCAGCCGTTGCATAAGTAAGTCAGAAGGAAAATGCTTCCTGAAATCATCACTGACGAAAACCCTGGAAACCCAACATCTACCCTATCCATGCCGATGGCTTGCCTTTTCCGGCCTCCTCGCCAGCCATTGGATCATCTCAGGAGAGTTCCAGGGTGTGCTTTTTATCGCAAAAAACGGTATCCACTTATTAAAAGTAAAACGAGTGCCTGCATTCTTCCTGATAATATGTAACAAACAAAAAACCGTGTATGAAACTCCAAATCGTCTCCAACCGATTACCTGTAGAGATAAAACACGACGGTGATAAGATCAGCGTCAGGAAAACCAGCGGCGGACTGGCTACCGGCATGTCTGCACTTCAAGATGGCTATGATATGGTATGGACGGGTTCTCCGGGCATACATACCAATAACATAGAGAAGAGAAAAGAAATTGAACGTTATATGGCCGAGCAGGGCTTGTTCCCCGTCTGGACCTCCGAAGAAGACTACCACGGTTATTACCGGGGGTTCAGTAACAAGGTGGCCTGGCCCTTGTTCCACTATTTTTGCCAGTACGCAGAGTACGAAGAAAATTACTGGCAGGCATACCGCAAAGTGAACCGCGCCTTCTGCGGCCGCCTGCTGGAAAATGCCTCCGAAGACGACATATTCTGGATCAATGACTACCACCTGATGTTGCTTCCGCAAATGCTTCGCGAAGAACTTCCCAACGCCAAGATCGGTTTTTTCCTGCATATCCCCTTCCCACATTATGAAGTCTTCCGGCAATTACCCTGGCGCCGGGAGATCCTGAAGGGCTTGTCTGGCGCCAGCCTGGTAGGTTTTCACATTCGGCGGTATGCGGACTATTTTCTTCAGTCCGCAGAGCAATTACTGGATAAAAAGTTTAGGGAATCCGGATTCAGCATCGACGGCAGGCCGGTAAAGGCCGATCATTTCCCCATGGGAATCGATTATGATAAATTCGCGAATTGCCCGGAAAACTCCGAGGTCACAATACAGATGGAGAAATATCAGGAAGAATACGAAGATATTAGGATCATCCTTTCGGTAGACCGCCTGGACTACTCCAAAGGCATCATTCAGCGCCTGAAGGGCTTTGACCTCTTCCTGCAGAACAACCCGGAGCAGCGCGGAAAAGTCTCCCTGCTGGAACTGATCGTCCCCTCGAGGATCGGCGTGGAACACTACCAACGGCTTAAAAAGGAGATCGACGAATACAGCGGCAAGATCAACGGAAAATACGGCACCCCCTTCTGGACGCCCGTGCAGTATTTCTACCGCTCCGTAGACTTCCCCATCCTTTGTGGCCTGTACCTGCGGGCGGACATTGCCCTGGTTACTCCCAACCGCGACGGCATGAACCTGGTGGCCAAGGAATATGTGGCGGTCCACCAGAACCGGCCCGGCGTGCTGATCCTCAGTGAATTTGCCGGAGCTGTGGAGCAACTCCGCGACAGCCTTATCGTCAACCCCAATAACATCCACGAAATAGCCGGCGCCATCCAGCAGGCCATTAATATGCCGGATGAAGAAAAAATGGAAAGGCTGAAACGCATGCATAAAGGCCTTCGCAAAAAGGACGTCAGAGACTGGGCGGAGCAGTTCATCGGGCAGGTCAATAGTCCAGCGCCGCTTCTATCATCATAAATTCATTGATGTTCTCCATATCGATCACGCCGACCAGTTCGCCCTTGTCCATGACCGGGAAAAAGTTGTGGCGCCGGCGCTGTACAGTGCGGTAGATCTCGCTGAGGTCTTCCTCGGGTTTGACGGTTTTGAAATCTTTGTCCATCAGGTCCGCCACGGTGGCGTCCGTACGCTGGCTCTGGAACGCTTCCGTTATGCTCTTGTTATAGAGCACACCGGCCACGCTGCCGTTCTCTCCTTTGACGATAAAGTGGCGTTCATCTCCCGATAGCAGTACGTCCCCTACCCTTTTCAGGCTGTCATCAGGCTGCAGGGCCGTGTATTCCGATTTCATGGCCTCTTTCACCTTATGCCCTTTGAGCACCGACATCTGCTGTATCATCCGGTATTCGCTCGAAGCGCCGAAGAAGACGAAGAGAGCGATGAAAATGAGGATGGGGTTGTAGGCAAAGCCCAGAAAGAAGAAAGCTACGGCAATGAACTGCCCCAGGCTGGAAGCGATCTGAGTGGCTTTCACGCGGTCCATTTTGAAGGACAGCAGGGCGCGCAGCACGCGGCCGCCGTCCATGGGGAAAGCAGGGATGGCGTTAAACAGGACGAGCAGGATGTTGGTCGACCAGAGGTAGATGAGAAAGTTCTCGGCGGTCACCGTCTGAAAGAACTCCCGCGCCTGTTCCGGCTGTTGAAAAATGTCCAGCTGGTTCTGAATAAAAAAGTACAGGATAAAAGCGATGACGACATTGACAACAGGCCCCATGACGGCCACCAGCAATTCTTCCTTGGGGTCTTCCGGCATCCGTTCCAGGCTGGCCACCCCGCCGATCGGCAGCAGGGTGATCTTTCGGGTGGGAATGCCGTAGCGCCGGGCGGTAAGGGCATGGCCGAACTCGTGCAGCACCACGCAGGCGAAGATGGCCAGCACCAGGGCGATGGTCCAGAGCACAGCGGAAGTCGTGCCGCCCTGGCTCCAGCCGACGTAAACGGCCCAGGCGATGATCAGGATAAAGGTCCAGTGGATCTGCAGGCGGATGCCAAAGAATTTTCCTAAGCTAAGTGATCCTCCCATTTTATTTTGACTGATTTTTTTAAGTGATGAAAATTTGATCATCTGTCATAACGGCTACCGGGCGCAAATGCTCGAAAGTGGCCGGACTTTTTTCCGGCCTTCGCCTCACGGATATCAACGGAAACCCTCTTCCCGAGCAGCCCCGTTTGTACAACCGGGTACTGCAGGCCAGCCTGGGCTTCGTCCTGATGCAGGAATAAGGCCCTGCCAAATATGGCTGCCAATCTAGCGCTGGACAAAGTCGGAAGTCGGAATGCGGCCATACCCAGACGGGCCCGTATTGGGCGGCTCTTCGCTACGCTACGAGAAGTCGGAACGGCTTAAGGCAATCCGCAACTCTTTGGCTATCTACAGTGTCCAATCTCAGACGGGTAGCCCCAAATATCATTGCCGGGAAAGCACAAACCTCTTTACTTTCTGTTCTGAAGGATAGAGTGCCGTGGTATTGGAGAAGCCGGTGCCTCTGGAAAACAAAATATCGCTGATCATGCCTACGCCCGGAAAAGTAATCAATATCAAAAGTAGCGTAGTAGACGTGCATTTTGAAAAGGAATTGCCTGCCATCAATACCCTGTTATTTACCGGCAGAGAAGGGCAGGTCAAACTGGAAGTGCAATCGCAGCTGGACGCCAAGCGGGTACGCTGTATCGCGCTGACGCCCGCCGAGGGCTTATCCCGGGGCACCAAGGTGGAAAATACCGGCGCCCCGCTGAAAGCCCCGGTTGGCAGGGCCATCCTGTCGCGCATGTTCGATGTCTTTGGCCAGCCCATAGACGGGGGCCCGGAAC
>CAYVVK010000256.1:0-1863 GCA_964454855.1 uncultured Phaeodactylibacter sp.
CATAGGAAAGAGTGACTATATTTTGTTCTTCTACGATCATCGGGCATCATTTACCCTATCTAAACTGTAGATGCGGAGAATTGTTCTGGCCCGGAACGCGGAGTTCCTGCACCGCAAAAAAAGTTCTCGAAGGCCTAATTCTGGGAATAGTTGCGCAGGAAATTACAAAGGCGGTAGAATCTATCGATGGTGGACTCTTGGTTGACAGTAATCTCTAACGCAAGATGCAGCAAAAGGATGTGATTCCGGCCGTTTTTTTTTGATTTTACCTTTTTTTGAAGGGGTTGACGGAAGCTTTGGATCGAGCTAAGCTCGTTCGTAAACCAGCTGCACAAGCCCGGTATCAAAAGCTTGCTGGCGGCGAAGGCGGAGCCGGGCTTCTTCAGGCTGGCCATCGAAGAGGGGAATGCCTTCTCCGAGAATAACCGGTATGACAGACAGGATGAGCTCATCGATGAGGCCGGCATTTAGCAATACCGTGTTGAGCTGGCCGCCACCGATCAGCCAGATGTTGCCGCCGGGCTTGTTCTTCAGCTGCCCGACAAAGGCTGCCGGGCCGTCATTTACCATCTGCACGGGTACTCCGCCCTGATCCCTGCGGCTTCTGCTGAAAACGTAGTTCTCCTTGCCCATATATGGAAATTCACCTTCAAAGGACAGTACCTGCTCGAAGGTCTTCCGGCCCATTAGGGTGGCGTCTACAGAAGCGATAAATTCACCGTACCCGTAGTCCTCACCCTTTTTTTCCACGGCAGACAGCCAGTCGATACCGCCATCTTTCCGGGCAATGTAACCATCCAGGCTGGCGGCGATGTAGAGTTGTACTTTGCGCATGGCTTTTAGGCAAAGTTAGCATTTTCCTGGCAGTTGGTTTTAATGAAACTTTAACCCTGACTGCTTGTTTCACAGTCAATAATTAGCGTTTCTTTGCCGTTTATAGTAGCGCTGGATTTATCCGGCCCAGCTCATTTCACCCTTTGGGTACAATACGCCTGCCCAGTTAAGGGCAGGAATTTACCTGGCGAGCCAATAGCCGGGAACCGGAAAAAAATCTTCAGAAGAAGCAAAAACCAAAAGACGAAAAAATGAAAAAGATATTCTCGTTTGTCCTCTTCTCTGTTATCGCCCTGGCCTCCTTCGCTCAGCCGGGCACCATGACTAAGGCCGATGAATCGGACCCCAAAGCCAAAGCCGTACTGGAACAGATCCGCAAGCGTTTCCTCGGCTTCAAGTCTGTGGGCGCCGACTTCTCCATGGAGATCACTTTGGCGGAGGAACCTACCGAAACCCAGAAAGGCACTCTCGCCCAACAGGGCAACAAATACCGCCTGGACCTGGGCTCCCAGGAGGCCATCTCCGATGGCGCCACCATCTGGATGATCATGAACTACAACAAAGAGGTGCAGATCAACGACATGCCCGAAGAGGGCGCCATGGGCGGCGCTATCCTTTCCCCGGAAGCCATGCTCAATTTTTACGATAAAGGAGAATTCGTTTACTACCTCACCAATGAGTACAAGCAGGGCAGCCGCACCATCCAGCAGATCGAATTCAAGCCATTGGATAAAAATGCCGACTACACCAAGCTCCGCATGAATGTCGATAAAAATACCAAAGACGTCGTCAGTGTAGAAGCCTTCGGCCGCGACGGCTCCCGCTACAAGCTGATCATCGACAAGCTGTACCCCAACAAGAGCTTCTCGGCGGGGTATTTCACTTTCGACAAGTCGAAATATCCGGGTTATTACATCGAGGACCTTAGAGAATGAGCCGCCGGGCAGCTAAAGCCCCCCGTGGAATAATTGAAAATTCCGCAGCCCCCCAGCGGCTTAAATAAAATGAGCGGCGGGGCGGACGGAAGCC
>CAYVVK010000256.1:1873-6117 GCA_964454855.1 uncultured Phaeodactylibacter sp.
GGGAATATCAGCCCCAAAATACGAATCAATAGACCATAACCCTTTCCCTCTACTACAGATTCCTTATCTTTGTGCCTCATTACTAAGTAGTTTTTTCGGCCAGGATTTTTTAAAGCAGGAAAGGGGATATTAGAAGACAGCAGGAATTTCCGACTTCTGACTTCCGACTTCCGACTTCCGACTTCGCAACTATGGGATTCAAGTCATTCATCGTAAAGCCATACGCCAACAAGATTGCCCGGGACATCCGCCGCTGGTCGGCGGATGCCTTGGGCGCGCAACGCAAGGTATTCCACAACCTCCTGCATACCGGACGCCGCACGGCCTTCGGCAAAGAGCATGGCTTTGAAGAGATTAACAGCCATGAGGCTTTCCGCGAGCAAGTGCCTATACGCGACTATGAGGGCCTCAAGCCGTTCATCGAGCGCATCAAGGCAGGCGAATCCGATGTGTTGTGGAAAGGTAAACCCAAATACTTTGCCAAGACCTCCGGCACCACTTCCGGGGTCAAATATATACCCCTTACCAAAGACAGCCTGCCCAACCACTTCGGCACCGCCCGAAATGCCCTGTTCAACTATTACGCCCGCACCGGCAAGGGCCGCTTCCTGGACGGCAAGATGATCTTCCTTTCCGGCAGCCCTGAGCTGGAAGAGGTGGGTGGCATTCCCACCGGGCGCCTCTCCGGCATCGTCAACCATCAGGTGCCGGCCTGGCTGCGCACCAATCAGATGCCGAGCTACGAGGCCAACTGCATCGAGGAATGGGAGGAGAAGCTGGAACGCATCGTCGACGAAACCCTGGGCGAAGACATGCGCCTCATCAGCGGCATCCCGCCCTGGGTGCAGATGTACTACGAGCGCCTGCTGGAACGCAGCGGTAAAAGCACCGTTAAGGAGATCTTCCCCAACTATTCCGTATTCGTCTACGGCGGCGTCAACTTCGAACCCTACCGCGACAAGCTGGAGGAACTCGTCGGCGGCCGCATCGACAGCGTGGAGACCTATCCGGCCTCCGAAGGCTTCATCGCCTTTCAGGATGAGCAAGACGAAAAAGGCCTGCTGCTGAACGCCGACTCCGGCATTTTCTTCGAATTCATTCCCCTGGAGGAGATCCACAGCGAAAACCCCACCCGCCTCTGGCTGGAAGATATCGAGCTGGGGGTAAACTACGTGCTCATCATCAACAACAATGCCGGCCTTTGGGGTTACGACATCGGCGACACGGTGCAGTTCGTCTCCAAAAACCCCTACCGGCTCATCGTCTCCGGCCGGGTCAAGCACTTCATCTCCGCCTTTGGCGAGCACGTCATCGGCAAGGAGGTGGAGGAGGCCATGCGCAAAACGGCTGCTGAAATGGGAGTGAGGATCGTAGAGTTCACCGTAGCGCCCCAGATCTCTCCCCCGGAAGGCGGCACCCCCTACCACGAATGGTTCGTGGAATTTGACGAAATGCCCAATTACCCGGAAGACTTCGCCGCTAAACTGGATGCAGAAATGGTTCGGCAGAACATTTACTACGAAGACCTCATCGAGGGCAAGATCCTGCGGCCGCTCGTCATCCGCCCGCTGAAGCGCGACGCTTTCCGGCAGTACATGAAGGCAGAGGGTAAGCTGGGCGGGCAGAATAAAGTGCCGCGGCTGAGTAATGACCGGAAGATTGCGGAGGCATTGACGTCCTATATTAAATAAGCACTTTGTTTTCTGGCCTACCGGCCGGTTCTCCCCGGAATTTGTTAATTTAGTGGCCAAAGCAAATTACTATGCGCCTACAATACGCCGAGCGGCTAAACGATATTTACAAAGCCTTTCGCAACGAACCTGTCAGCAAGGAAGACCTGGATGAGTTCTACTGCGAGACCGCGGCCGTGCGAGGAAAAAACCCAAAGCTCAGAATGGCTCGCATGCTCCGGGAAAACCTGGATGCCAATGAGCACATTCTATTTGTAGGGTATAAAGGTTGTGGAAAGAGTACGGAGCTCAATTACCTGGAAAAGTTGCTCTCCGATGAATTCCTGGTGATCAATATTTCCATTCACAGCGAACTGGACCCGGTCAATGTAGAGTATATTGAATTGTTTATCGTGACCATGGAACGGCTATTCAAAGCCGCCGTCGACCAAAAACTGAAGATCAGCAAAGAGTATTTGCAGGCCATACAACACTGGATGTCGACCGAAGAGATCGTCAAGATCAACGAAAAATACAACATCAGTGGGGAAGCAGATATGGGCGGTGGCGTTGATCTCGATTTTCTGGCCAAGTTTTTTGCCAAATTCCGCCTTACCGCCAAAACGAGCAAGCAATTGAAATCGACCCTAAAACAGAGGTTGAACCTCGCTTATCCGACCTGATCAGCCATTGCAACAACCTGATCCAGGAAATACGCCTGCGGCTGCCCAAGGCCGGCAAAAAAGACTTGCTTATCATTCTGGAAGATGTAGATAAAATTCCTGTCGAAAGAGCCGACCATCTTTTCTACAACTACGTCAGCCAACTCACTCAAATAGAGGCTAATGTGATCTACACCTTTCCCGCTGCAATGTACTACAGTAACATGCGTTTAAACCAGATCCGTTCTCATTTTGCAAAAGTACATGAACTGCCCATGATAAAGGTGCGCAACAAGGACGACAGCCCAAATGAAGAAGGGATCGATATCATGCAGCAGATCGTGGCCTCAAGGATGAATACAGAAAAACTTTTTGAAAGCCCGCAAATATTGCGAAAGATGATCCAGTATTCCGGAGGGGTTTTACGCGATCTGTTCTTCCTCATCCAGGAGGCTGCTGACAACGCCCTGGACCTCGACCGAGCACACATCAGCGAGGAGGACTGGACAGGGGCTGCCAATAGTTTGAAAAGAGATTATAATAGTAATATTGCTGACTTTCGGGACGGTGATAAACTATACGAGGCAGAGGCTTATATAAAGATCTTAGTAGAATTGGCAAAAGACGAAGAAAAACAAGTGATCAATACAGAAGAAGTGATGCATCTTCGTTCCAACTTGTGTATATTGACATATAATGGGCAGGGGTGGGCAGATGTGCACCCTATCGTAAAGGAATTACTGTTGGAAAGAAATTTACTGGATGAGTAGTGCTGCGAAAAATAAACCTTACTATGCGAAGATCAGCCAGCTGGCCCGTTTTCTGGCCCGGGAAGGAGAAAGAGGGTATATGTTTGCCACGGCTATCGATGAACGTATAATACGGCCCGCCAGTTATGCCATCCAACAATTTGCCTCCGGTAAAGCACCCTTGCCGGTTCGCCTTCTTTATCTGGATGCAGATGACCTGATGCTTCCACAGTTGGAAAAAGCGGCGGAGGGTGCACAGGGCATCATCGTCCTGGGCCTGGATGAATTCCTACGTGGGCCGGGCAAAGCCATTTCCTTCAACTTTTCCCGGGAAAGCCTGCATCAGGTCGGAAAGCCCATCTTGTTCTGGGTATCCAAAGATACTTTAGCCACTCTTAGTAACCTGGCCACCGACCTGATCTCTCAGCGCAGAGGCGTACACATTTACTTTGATGAAAAAGTCGATACTCCGATTCCAGACCCTTTCCTGCAAAGCCGCTTTCCGGAGCACCTGAGGGATGAGGAAGATACCACTCAACTAAAACTGGCGCTCAACCTAAAAAAGAAACAACTTCAGGAAGCCAAAAAAGCCGGGCTGTCTCCTAATCGGATCACACTGGATTATGCTCTGCCGCTGGCCAAAACCTATGCTGATCTCGACGGTTACGGCGAAGCCATAAAGGTATTAGAAAAACATGTGCAGAATGGTTTTGAGTGGCCGGCAAAATACCTTCCTGATCTTGCACGGATATACCGGGGTGCTCACTATTATCCAAAAGCCATCAGCTTATTCCAGGATGCTATTAGCCATCTGAAACAGCAGGCGGATGATAAAAGCAATCTATCACTCGCTCTTTCCGAACTGGGAGATGTCTTTAAAGAGTTAGGGCAATTGGAAAAAGCCCGGGAATATTATGAAGAGGGCCTGGCGCTTTCCGAACAACTGGCCAAGGACAACCCCCACAGCGAACAACTGCGTAGAGATTGGGGCATCGCGATCGAAAAACTGGCCGACCTGGAAACCTCGCTCGGAAAGCTGGAAAGCGCCCAAGCGCGCTATGAGCAACGGCTTGAGATATCGGAACAACTGGCCAAGGACAACCCCCATAGCGAACAACTGCGTAGAGATTGGGGCATCGCGATCGAAAAACTGGCCGACCTGG
>CAYVVK010000256.1:6217-8686 GCA_964454855.1 uncultured Phaeodactylibacter sp.
CCCAAGCGCGCTATGAGCAACGGCTTGAGATATCGGAACAACTGGCCAAGGACAAGCCCCATAGCGAACAACTGCGTAGAGACCTGAGCGTTGCCTATTTCAAGATAGGACGAATACTGGAGCAGGCAGGAAAGCAGGAACAGGCGGAACAGTATTTCCTTAACGACCTGGACATTTGCGAAAAGCTATACCGCGCCAATCCGGGAAAGATACAGTTGGCGGAAGACCTGGCCATCACCTACGAAAGTATGGCGCAACGCCGGGCCGGTAATCAGCATTACCTGCAGGAAGCGGAAAAGGTATGGATGGAAATCTATCGCAGGACGGGCAACGAATCCTATCGGAAAAAAGCCCGGCAGCTAGCCGAAAAGCCGCCGGCGGAATGAGCCCGGCATCCTTGCCCCTTTCCCCCAAATTCCCTATTTTCGCTCCTCTTGAAACCATTCATTTTTCTAACATAAACCGCATACACCCATGGGTAAAGGAGACAGAAAATCCAAAAAGGGAAAGATCTGGCGCGGCTCCTACGGAAATACGCGCCCGAAGAAAGAAGAGAAGAAAACAGAGGATAAGAAAAAGAAGAACGATTGATTAAAAAGGGCTTTCCGCCACCGTGGCGGAAAGCCCTTTTTAATGGCGGGCCCGGTTTGCAGAATAAAAGCAGCCCCGCAAGAAGTGGAGCGTTACCCTTCTCGGGGCCCGGAGTTTCTCCTCTTCGGGGCCGGAAAAGGCCAAAAGCCTGTGCCTGACTTTATGCACCGGGGATAAGCCCAACTTGGGCAAAAAACATCCCGCCAAAACCTTCGTGCGCTCCCGATATTTTCCTTACATTTAAACGCAATGCAAAATCTATTCAACCCTAATCCTGGATGAAGGTATTACACATCAGCGCGGAATGTTATCCCGCAGCCAAGGCCGGTGGATTAGCAGATGTACTAGGCGCCCTGCCAAAGTATCTCACGCAGGGAGGCGTCCCTGCCGGAGTCATCATCCCCAAGTACCGGCTGCCCTGGATCGACGAGCACTCTTTTCACACCATATATAAAGGTGCAACCCGCCTGCACGGCCGGTTCATCCCTTTTTCCATAGAACAATCCAATGACGATACCCTGGGATTTCCGCTCTTCGTAGCCGATATCCCCGGCCGGTTTGATCGCCCCGGCATCTATACAGATCCGTCAGGGCACCCCTATGAAGATGAAGTGGAGCGCTATCTATCTTTCCAGCAGGCCGTATTGCAGTGGGTAACCAACAGCCCGGGCAGGCCGCAGTTGCTACACTGCCACGACCACCACACGGGCCTGATCCCATTTTTCGTCAAACACTGCCCGGAGTACCGTGCGCTCAGCCACATTCCCACAGTATTCACCATCCACAATGGGTCCTATCAAGGGGCCTTTGGCTGGGGCCGGATGTTTCTGCTGCCCCCCTTCGAGGCCGGCGCCCGGGGGCTACTAGACTGGAACCGGCACATCAACCCTCTGGCCACAGCCATAAAATGCGCATGGAGAGTGACCACCGTTTCGCCCAGCTACCTGGAGGAACTCCAACAGGATTCCACCGGGCTGGAATTTTTGCTGCAGCACGAAAAGCATAAGTGCCTGGGCATCCTCAATGGCATCGACAGCCAGGTCTGGAATCCCGCCACCGACCACTTTATCGCCAGGCCGCTCGAAAAGGAGGGCCTGGAGGCATTCAAAGCAGCCAACAAGCAAGCGCTGGGTGAGCATTTCCGGCTCCGCCAGGGCCTGCCGCTGCTGGCATTCATCGGCCGCCTGGCATGGGAAAAAGGGGCCGACCTTATTCCCGACTTTGTACACCGCCTGATGCATTCCAACACGGAACTGGCTGTTGCCGTATTGGGCACCGGTGAAGCTCGTATTCAGGAAGCCCTCAGCCACTTGCCCCATCAGTATCCCGGCCGCTTCGATGCCGCCCTGGCGTACAATGAAGGCCTGGCCCATCAATTGTATGCCGGAGCTGATTTTCTGTTCATGCCCTCCAGGGTGGAGCCCTGCGGGCTCAACCAGATGTACGCCATGCGGTATGGCACCATTCCGGTAGTACGTTCGGTGGGCGGCCTCAAAGATACCGTTCCGGACATTGGTGAGGCCAATGAAGCCGGGCACGGCATACGCTTCAGCCAGTTCACCCTGGAAGACGCCCATCATGCCGCCCACCGGGCGGTGCAGTTGTATCATAACCGCCCTGCATTCGAAAATATCAGAAAGCGCATCCTGGAGCTGGACTTTTCCTGGGAGAACTCGGCTGCTGATTACGTCAACATTTACCAAGAGATGGGGATCGCCCCGTAAAATACATGCCAATGATAAAAATGATAAGCCTGATTCTCGGAGGTGGCGCCGGTACCCGCCTCTACCCACTGACCAGCGAACGCTCCAAGCCGGCCGTACCCATAGGCGGGAAATACCGCCCGATCGATATTCCCATTTCCAACTGCCTTAATTC
>CAYVVK010000257.1:0-3868 GCA_964454855.1 uncultured Phaeodactylibacter sp.
GCTTTGGGAGTTAATTAATTGACAGGTAGTTGGTGTTATAATAGATTGATAACCTGTTGATTATTTCGACTGCCGACTGTCAACTATTTACTGCCGACTGCACTAGTTTGCCCTAGTAGATTGAAGCTCCCGCTTCGAGAATGACAGGCTATAGCAAGCATCCATGTATACCGTTGTTAAATCAACAATAAAAGCGTATTTTCATCGCAAAAACCATGGCTCTCGACATTCAGCACACCGTACTGGACAGATTCCTGAGGTACGTCACCATAGATACCCAATCTGATTCCACTTCCTCTGCCTTCCCATCCACGATGAAACAGAAAAACCTGGGAAAGATCCTGGTCCGGGAATTGCAGGAAATGGGCATCGAGGACGCCCACATGGATGAATATGGGTACGTCTACGCCACTATTCCATCCAACACCGACAAGGAAGAAGTGCCGGTCATCTGTTTTTGTTCTCATATGGATACTTCACCCGATTGCAGCGGCGAGGATGTTAAGCCTATTGTTCACTATGATTACGATGGCAAAGAGATCATGCTCCCGGCGGGGGGAGTGGTATTGCGCCCCTCCGATCATCCCAACCTCAAAGAGCAGGTAGGTAATGACATCGTAACGGCAAGCGGCGCCACCTTGCTCGGCGCGGACAACAAGGCGGGCCTGGCGGAGATCATGGATGCCACCCATTTTTTTATGACGCATCCGGAAGTCAAACACGGAAAGATCCGTATTCTCTTTACGCCCGATGAGGAGATCGGCCGGGGAGTGGACTACGTCGATATGGAAAAACTGGGCGCTGATTTCGGATACACCGTTGACGGCGAGAAAAGAGGAACCCTGGAAGATGAAACTTTCTCCGCCGATGCAGTGGATATTAACATTCAGGGCGTGAGCATTCACCCGGGCTTTGCCAAGGGCAAAATGGAGAGTGCGCTCAAGATCGCTGCTGATATTGTGGCGGGCCTGCCCAGGAACCGCCTGTCGCCGGAAACCACAGAGGGCAAGCAGGGCTTTATCCATCCGGTGAGCATCAAGGGCGGGGTAGAATCCGCCAGGATCGAATTCATTATCCGGGATTTTACAGATGAGATGCTGGAAAAGCACGAGGAGGAACTGCGCGCCATCATGAATAAAGTGCTGCAGGAGTATCCCCATTCCAGTGCGGAATTCAAAGTAAAGGAACAATACCGCAATATGAAGAAGGTGCTGGACAAATACCCGCAGGTAGTGGCCCACGCCATGGAGGCCATGCGCCGTGCCGGCGTGGAACCGCTGCGCAACAGCATTCGCGGCGGCACGGATGGCTCCCGCCTGTCTTTCATGGGGCTGCCCTGCCCCAATATCTTTGCCGGAGAGCATGCCTTCCATTCCCGGGAAGAATGGGTGTCTGTACAGGATATGGAAAAGGCAGTAGAGACCATTATCAACCTGGCGGTGGTTTGGGAAGAGAAAGCTTAAGTGGGCGGACAGATTTTACTTATACTGCTTCGGCTACAGAGCCCGAGGTGCTTTATTCTCAGGCGTTCCGGGCAAATTGTTACATTGCTTGCATCCGTCTACTTAGGAAAGTTGATCCTTTAAAAACAGTAAACCGGTACCGAACTGCTTCGATACCGGTTTACAGATTAAGGCTAATTTTGTCTTAGCTATAGCAAGCGGGGCCCCATTAGTTATTGTACACAAACTTCTCGCTCACGATCTTGCCGTCTTTCCAGCGCTGAACGGCAATCTGGGTGTAATTGCGCTCTCCCCATTCCTTGTGGGTGTAGTCGAATTCCCATTCGATGGCGGCAACCCCGGCCTCTTCGCTGATCAGGATATCTTTTACCTTGGCGCCACGGAAGTCCGTTAGGTTGTTGACAAAGGATTCCTCAAAATCGCGGCAGGCTTTCTTACCTTCCCGCAGGGTGGTTTCATTGTCCTGCATGACAATTTCGTCCGCATAGAATTTGTCAAAGGCTTCCAGGATCTTTCCTTCGAGGATCATGCTGTTCAGCTGTTCTACATTTTCTTTAATGGTAGGCATTTTTTCAGTGTTAGTGTTTAAAAAAAAGATAAATTCATTGTTTAAACATTGAAATGTCTGAATGGTTTAGGAGAGGCCTGAAAAAAGTAAGTGCTTTTCATTCGAAGAAGGAAAAGGTAAGGTGCAGGACAACGGGAATGGTTGTCCTGCACCAAGGGGAGGTCAGTCCATTCGGATCACTTTGTGCGTTTCGGTATAGCCCCTTGCGATAAGCCTGACGAAGTAAAGCCCGGCGGCTGCTTTTAAATGTCTTGCCGGCAAGCGTATCACTTTCTCAAGTGGGTTTACATCCTGCTGGATGATGACCTGCCCACTGATATCGATAAGCTGCGCCGTGTGGAAGCTGGAACCATTTAGGTGTATGAGCAGTTCTTTCCGGAAGGGGTTGGGGTGAATGCTTGCCGAGGGCCTCGGTGAGGTCCCTTCCGACAGGCCATTTTCAGCTGAGCCTTCTGTTTTACTTCCGGTAGAAACATCACAATTGGAACCGAGGGGGCCCATATCGGCAGGCAGGCTTCCATCGAGGGTGACAAATATCTTGTCCATGCTGATGCCGGATTCGCGGTAGGCAAAATCGATGGTGTTGGTTCCTGCCTCCAGGTTGAAGGATACGGGGCTTACCTCATCTCCTCCTACCCATTGCTCCACCTGGCTCCAGGTGAAAGTGCTTGGATAGTTGGGATGATTGACCTTATTGAATTCCACCCAGTTTCCCTGATTGGCTCTTACCCAGTAAGAGTCAGAACTGCTATCGGGAGCGATGGAGCGTACAAAGACTTCATAGGCGCCGGGCTGAGAAACGTTCAGCTCATACCTCACCCACCCATCTGAGGTTTCGGGAGCGCTTCCGGCGCTTTCGCCGCCCTGATAAAGAAGGAATTCATCGGCGGATGAGCCGGCGCCACTCTTTAATGTCCAGCTGCTGCCCACAATGGCGCATTCCGCTTCCAGCCAGAAATCTGTTTCTCCCTCCACGATACCTGAACAACTGCAGTTGGAAGTATAGACGTCGTTTGTGGTGTTGGGGTCTCCGTCGTCACAGGGGGTGCCAATTAGGCCGTCGTCGAAGCCGGCACACTGGTCTTCTGCATCACAGATGCCATCTGCATCACTATCCTGGAAAGTGCCCACACAGTTGCAATCGGCATCGTACTCGTCGTTTACGGTACAGGGGTTGCCGTCATCACAGAGTACCCCTACGGTACAGCTGGCCGCACAGTTAGAACCGATCGGGCCGGTGCCGATGGGCTGGTTTCCATCGAGGGTGACAAATATCTTGTCCATGCTGATGCCGGATTCGCGGTAGGCAAAATCGATGGTGTTGGTTCCTGCCTCCAGGTTGAAGGATACGGGGCTTACCTCATCTCCTCCTACCCATTGCTCCACCTGGCTCCAGGTGAAAGTGCTTGGATAGTTGGGATGATTGACCTTATTGAATTCCACCCAGTTTCCCTGATTGGCTCTTACCCAGTAAGAGTCAGAACTGCTATCGGGAGCGATGGAGCGTACAAAGACTTCATAGGCGCCGGGCTGAGAAACGTTCAGCTCATACCTCACCCACCCATCTGAGGTTTCGGGAGCGCTTCCGGCGCTTTCGCCGCCCTGATAAAGAAGGAATTCATCGGCGGATGAGCCGGCGCCACTCTTTAATGTCCAGCTGCTGCCCACAATGGCGCATTCCGCTTCCAGCCAGAAATCTGTTTCTCCCTCCACGATACCTGAACAATTGCAGTTGGAAGTATAGACGTCGTTTGTGGTGTTGGGGTCTCCGTCATCACAGGGGGTGCCGATGAGGCTGTCGTCGAAGCCGGGGCATATATCGTCGGCATCGCAGATG
>CAYVVK010000257.1:3968-4827 GCA_964454855.1 uncultured Phaeodactylibacter sp.
AGGTGGTGCCGATGAGGCTGTCGTCGAAGCCGGGGCATATATCGTCGGCATCGCAGATGCCGTCGTTGTCGGCATCAGTGGATGGTGTTCCGGCGCACTCACAATCGGCGGTGTATACATCGCCGGTGGTGCAGGGGTCTCCGTCGTCACAGGTGGTGCCGATGAGGCTGTCGTCGAAGCCGGGGCATATATCGTCGGCATCGCACACTCCGTCATTATCGGCGTCGGCGCAGCTTCCGGCGGTGAGGTTCACGCTGGTGGAACCTCCCTGGCCGGTATGGCTGATCTTTATTTGCCCGGTGTCATTGGTGCTTCCACTGTGAGAAATGCTGATGGAGTAGGTGCTTCCCGGGGGCACCAGCACCGGCAGGCCGGTATTGAGGCTGTAGGAGAAATTGTTACTGCCGGACTGGCTGATGCCGGTGATCAGTATGGCCTGGTTGCCGTTGGTATTGTTCAGGTTTAGGGTAGCATTTCCTGCTACGGCAAGGGTAGGCGGCCCGGATAACTGGCTTTTGACAATTGGAGTGAGGTCAGGAGTATTAAAGCTGCCAAAGGAAAAGCGCTCCTGAGACTGGGTCCTGCCGCCTCCACGGTTGGGAGAGCCGGCGGCGACCCAGATGTTATCGTTGTTGACAATGGCCTGCATGCCGTGCCTGCCTTCCAGTAAAGAGGCCAGGCCCCGCCAGTTGTAGGTGTTGACATTCAGGGCTTCTACGGCATCTTTGGCCGATCCTGCTTCTCTTTCCCCACCAATGACAATGATCTCGTTGCCGAGTACGGCGATGGTATTTCCCGCCCTTTGGGTGGGGATGTTATTGGGCAGAGTAGTCCAGGTGTCGGAAGCAATATCGTACTG
>CAYVVK010000257.1:4837-8684 GCA_964454855.1 uncultured Phaeodactylibacter sp.
CGGCGGCCGGCAACGGCATAGATCTTCCCGTTTACCTCGGCAATCTGAAAATGGTCTCTGGCCTGCGGAGCATCCGCCAGTATCGTCCAGGTGTCGGTAAGCGGGTCGTATTTATCCACCCAGGTTTTCCAGCCCGGGGCTACATGGCCGGTGGTGGTGCCGCAGACGAGATAGATCTCGCCATCGTACAGCAGGCAACCTGCGCCGCCCCTTTCCCGGTTGTTGGGAATATCGGGGCCAGGATGCCAGTCATCCGTAAGCGGGTCATAGAGATACATGCGGGTGATGGAAGGCTCCTCGGGCCCGGTGCCGGTCATGGCGCCAGCCACCAGCGCCAGGCCGTGATAGTCTATGGCCTGAAAGTGGTGTAGTTTCAGGGGAGGTGTAGCGCCCACCGTCCAGGTGTCGGTGGCTGGGTCGTAGATGTTTACCCGGCTGTTGTTCTCACGGCCTCCCATGAGGTAGAACTTGTCACCGAGCTGGACATAAGAGGTTTCATGGCGGCCATCGGGGCAGCTTCCAGGGTTTCCGAAATTGGAACAGGATGTTCCATCATTGATAAAGGACCAGCTTCCCGTTCCCTGTCCGAAAACAAGGAAGGATGTCATAGCCAGTGCGATGGTGAAAGAGAGTTGAATCGGCATGAGGTGAATTCCTCTCATTGGGTGTATGGATTTTGGTTGCTGAAATGTTGAGCAGAAGGGGGTAAGAAGTTCTGGCCTTTGTTTCGTAGCGAAGCCAGGCCAGATTGTCCGGGGAGAAGCTTTATTTTTAGAGAACGAAGAGAATCTGTAATGATTGTGTACGGAGGTGCCGGAAATTTTTATCTGATGTGATTAATTAGTATATATTTTTTTAGCAGTCTTCCAGGGACGGAAAAAACAGTTCAGCAGCCAGCCAGCCCGGAGCGTTTTAACTTCCGCTTAACCGATCTTTCAACTTTTTAACCATCCGCGCCACCATTTTTGAAACTTTCAGCAGAAAGTAGCCTCCATCAGCGGGTGGCCTGGAGTTCTACGATGCTCATACGCGTGGCCTGATCGACACCCGGCCCCTGGCCGCACTCAATACTTTATTGCCAAACTCAGATTAAACGTCCGCGGCAGCAACTCCAGTTCCGTACCCAGCACCACATTTCGGCTTTGCAGCGGCAGGGCCTCTTCCCGGGGCAGGCTGTAGATATACTGCCGGTACTGGATATTGCTGCGGTTAAAGAGGTTAAAGACAGAAAGGCCGGCTTCTCCCTTTGCCCCCAGAAAGGGGAAAGTATAGTTCAGGCCCAGGTCTGCCCGGTGGTAGTCTTTCAGGTAAGTGATAAAATCCCCGATATCCACATCGCGGCGGTCCTCCTGGCGCTCGAAGCGGGAAATGTCCGTATAGGGGCGGCCACTGGCGAAGACATAGGTGGCAGAGAGGTTCCACCGGCCCAGCTCCAGAATGTTGGCCCATTTCAGCTGGTGGCGGCGGTCATCCTGAGCGGGGAAAGGCTGGTTGCGGTTGATCTCCTGGTAATTTTGGGTGGTTTTGCTCAGGGTGTAGGAGATCCAGCCGGTATAATTGTCCCATTCTTTTTTGAGCAGCAGGTCGATGCCCCGGCTGCGGCCTTCCCCCCGGAAGAGCCGGTAACTGAGGGCACTGGGGGCGGCAGTGCTGTCGCCAAATCCGGGTGCCGGCAGGGCATAGGCCACTTCGCCCTCCAGATAGCGCTCATACCCTTCGACATCGAATTCAAAGCCATTTTTGCGGAAGGTGAAGCCCAGCATGCCCTGAGTAGCGCGGGCTATCGGGAAGTTGGCCTCATTGCCCAGTACCCAGAATTCGTGTATTCTGCCGAAACGATCCTCGTAGTTGGCTTCGCGGAGGAATTGCTGGTAGTGGCTGAGGCTGCCTTTCAGCGACCATTCCTCATTCAGGAGGTAGCCAAGCTGTAAGCGGGGAGACCAGTATATATTCCCATCCGCCTGGTAGTGGGTGCCGCGCAGCCCCAGGCTGGCGGACCAGCTCTCTCCCCACTGGCGCTGATACTGGGCGTAGAGCGTATGCTGGTGGGCCGCCTGCTGCCCTTCTCGCAGGCGGCCACCTTCTACATCAAATTCAAAGCGAGATTCGTTATAGAGCCATTCGTAGCCGGCGGAGAACTGCTGGCCTTCCGGCAGCAGCCAGTCGTTCTTCCAGCGGAAGCCCAGGCCTTCCACTGCATTAAACTGGCGGTTGGCGAAGCTGGCTACCGATAGCATGCCGTCCAATCTGGAAAAGCGGCTTTGCACCTCCCCGGAATTTTCGAAAGTGGAATAGCTGAGATTGGCCTCCGACCGCCACTTGGCCGTCCACTGATGCTCCCATTGCAGGCTGGCGCCGGTATTGGCCCAGTGAGCCTGCTCGCGGTATACTTCGCGGTTTCGTACCAGCCGGCCCCTCAGCAGGCGGGAGAACTGCTGGTCATATGCATACTGAAATTCATCATAGCTGTGAAAAAAGCTGGCGGAAAACTGATCGGCGGCAGTAGGGGCCCACTCCCATTTGGCGTAGAGGTCGTGGAAATTGAAGTCGGGCTCTATGCGGAGCAGGCTGTTGCCGGATGGAAGCCCTTCGGAGAAGCGGGGCGTCAGCGTAGCTTCCTCTTCGATAAGGCCGAAAAGCCTGCTGTCTGCTACATCCCGGTTGGTGATGCGGCCACTGAGGGTAAGGCTCATACTTGGGCGCAGGGGGAGGGCGAGGTAAGCGTTGGCCATGAGCAGGTTGAGTTCCGCCCGGCCGATCCAGCGGCCTTCGCCGGGAGATTTGGTGCTGATGTCCAGCACGCCCCCCGTGCGGCCTCCGAATTCTGCGGGGAACGCATTTTTATACAATTTCACTTCGTCCACCATATCCGCGTTGATGGCGCTGAAAATGCCGAAAAAATGGTCGACCCGGTAAAGGGTGATGCCGTCCAGGCGGATCATATTGGCGTCCTCGGAGCTGCCCCGCACCTGCAGGCCGGCGGAAAGATCATTATGAGCGTTTATGCCGGGTAACAACTGCAGCTGCCGCATCAGATCGCTGCCGCCTAGGAAATCAGGCAAATTATTGAGTTGGCCGGCATCCAGGCTAAAGGCCTGTTGGCCTCGGCCGGTGGACAGCAGGGGCGGTTTTTGTAAAACAGTGACCGCTTCGATATTCAGGGCCCGGGGCTGAAGGCGTAGCAGGCAGGAGTTGTTTTCTTCCTTCAGGGAAATCTGGAACTTCTTAGTTTCGTATCCTATAAACTGGGCCTGCAGCAGCGCTTTCTCCTGGCCGGCGGGAAAATGGAGCCGGAAGCGGCCGTTTTCATCGGCAGCGGCCCCTTTGCCGGTATTTTCGATCAGGATGGTGGCATAGGGGAGAGGCTCCCCGTTGAGGGCATCCACCGCCTGGCCGGTAAGTTCCCGCTCGCCCCTTGCTTTTTTATCCGGAGCCCGGGGACGGATGAGTACCTCCTTTTGGCCGATCAGCTGGAAGGCCAGCCCGCGGGGTTGCAACAACTGTCCGAGTGCTTCTTCCAGGGGCATATTCTCTATGCGCTGGTCAACGACTATGCCTTGGGTGATTCGGTTATCATAGGCCAAACGGAGGCCATACCGTTCTTCCAGGTGTTCAAATACCTGGGCCAGAGGAAGCTGCTGGAAATATTCGTTGATGAGCAAAGGAGTATCCTGGGCGTTGGCCTGCGCCAGTCCGAAGAACATCAGTATAATGGCTAACTTCATCCTCATGATCATACCGCTGCAAGATATTTTCTGTCGGTTGTTCTTTGATGCTCAGCGCTGTAAAAGGTTTAGGAGCAGGTTCCCCAATCCCCAAATCCTAAAGGTGTAAATCCCTAAATCAG
>CAYVVK010000258.1:0-8659 GCA_964454855.1 uncultured Phaeodactylibacter sp.
GTCCGCCCACCTGCGGGACGACAAGGCCCTGGCCGCCCTCTCCGAAGGGCGCAGCCGCGTGCAGGCCATGGCGCTCATCCATCACAATCTCTACCAGGAAGATAACCTCAGTGGGGTCTACACAGCCGATTACATCCCTAAACTGATACATGCCCTGTTTAACTCCTATAACATCCTTCCGGGACACATTGAAATGGAAACCGATATCGCTCCACTGCGTATGGATGTAGATACGGCCATACCCCTTGGCCTGATCCTGAATGAGCTTATCGCTAATGCCCTGAAACACGCCTTCCCCGCAGGAAAACCAGGCCGCCTGAAAGTAGCCATGAAAGAGGAAGGCGGCCAGCTGCGGGTACAGGTCAGCGACAACGGTATCGGCATGCCCGAATCCACCATCGGGCAGGATAAACGCTCTTCCTTCGGCCTGCAGCTGATCGAATTGCTGGCCGAAAAGCTGAAAGCCCGGCTGTCCATCACCTCCGGGAACGGTACCTCCGTAATGCTGAACATCCAAAACTACAGGCTAGTATGAGCGAGATCCGCATCCTTATTGTAGAAGACGAACCCCTGATCGCTGCCGAGATCGCCGCTTCCCTCAACCAGATCGACTATCAGGTGAGCGGAAAGGCTTACGATGTAAAAACAGCCAAAGCGCTCCTCAAAGAACATACTCCGGATGCCGTGCTCCTGGACATCAACCTGGCCGGGGGGCGAGAGGGCATCGAGCTGGCCCGGCACATACAACAGGAATACCAGATCCCCTTCATCTTTCTGAGTTCTTACGCCGACCGCTCTACCCTGGATGCCGCCAAAGTTACCGAACCGGCAGGCTATATCGTCAAACCCTTCACCGAAAAAAGCCTGCTCGCCGGCCTGGAGATCGCACTTTACAACTACTCCCAACAACGAAATACCGGCCAGGCCGCCCTAAAGCTCGAAACCCTAAACCTGGCCCTGCCTTCCCCTCTTACTTCCCGCGAATTCACCCTGCTCAACCTCCTGCGGGAAGGCTATACCAACCACCAAATGGCAGAAAAGCTGTTCCTATCCGTCAATACCATCAAAACCCATTTGAAGAACCTATATTCCAAACTGGACGTCAATACCAGAACAGCCGCTGTGGCCCGCGCCCAGGAGATCATGGCCCGTTGACAAGCTCAAAATCACCCGAACGGGTGAAGCCCCTTCCCGACAAATACTGTAAATTCGTAGCTGTAACACGTAATACCCAAAACGACGATTAATTATGAAATGGATGGCTTTTATATTTACCGCCCTGATGATGGCAGGGACAGCCCCCCTGGTACTCGGGCAGGGGGAACTGCGCCGCGACTCGATCCTTTGTGAACAGGGCGTAGACGGCACCACCGAGTTTGTGGGTGATACCCGGACGCACATCACCACTTACGCCGCCAATGGCCGGCCGACGGAAGTTGTCATCAGCCAGTTTACGGAATCCGGAGAATGGGAAAATTTCCGCCGCCGCCAGATCGCCTACGAAGGCAATCAGATGGCGATGCTCCTCGTGCAGGGCTGGAACCCAACCGCTCAGGAATGGGTGGGCCGGATGCGACGCTCCTTCGTTTACGACGATGACGGCATGCTCCTGCAGCGCATCGTGGAAAGCGCACCCATGCCTGGCGCTCCCCTGCAGAACAGCGAACGCTGGGGCTATGCCTATAACGCCAATAAAGACGAAGAATTTATCCTCTACCAGGAATGGGGCAACGGCGACTGGCAAAACCGCCGCCGCCAGCAATTTGCCTACAACCCCGCAGGCAACCTGGAATCGCGTACCCTCCAAAACCAGCAGAACGGCGAATGGCGAAACCTGATCCGCCGCCTCTGGGTATATCCCACTCCTAACGCTCCCTCTCCCTCCCAGCCCTTCGTCGAGAAGATCATCACCCAGGCCTGGAACAACACGAGTGCCGAATGGCGAAACATCACCCGCCGCCTTACCGACTTCGGTACCGGCGCCGCCTGGCGCAGCACTACCTTCCAGGGATGGGACGCCGCCAGCCAGAGCTGGGTGAACCAGAGCCGGGAATTGCACCAGCTCAACGCGCAGAATAGTATGGAAAACCTCCTGTTGCAGGAATGGCAAGAGGGCCAGTGGGTGAGCCTCATCCGCGAGTCCACCAGCCGCATCGGCCTCGAGGTCATTACGGAGGTCGATGAACGGGATACCCTCAGCGGAAACTGGGGAAAGGCAAAACGCTACGGCACCCGCTTCGATGATGAAGGCCGGGTTCTGGAAAACATCAGGAACCAGTACTGGGATGAAAATGCTGAAACCTGGCTCAATGACACGGAATCCCAGCGATACACCCACTTCTGGTCGGAAGCGGTGGTTGGCACCCGGGAGCAAATACCACAACTGCAGCTCTGCAAAGTGCCCAACCCCTATCGGCCGGGAACGCCCATACACTGTGAAGTACCCTCCGGGCAGGAACTCACGGTCGAACTCTTCGACCTGCTGGGCCGCCCCTTGTTCCGAGCGCAATACCAGGCAGGGGCCAGCTTCAGCATTGATAAACAGCTGCCGGCCGGTAGTTACCTGCTGCATATCAGCCAGGGTACGCAGGCCCGCCAGGTACAATTGATCACCATCACTGGCCTTTAAAGAGACAGATGCCAGGTAACAGACTATTAATTATTAAAAATCAACACCTTATGACCGCTGCATTGCTGCCTTCTGCTTGTCCGGGAAATAGTATGAAAAAAATACTGGCCTTCCTTTCGCTGTTTTCTATCTGCCTGAGCTTTCAGGCCCAGGCGCAGCAGGACGTGCCTTCCCGCTGGCCAGTATTCACCCCGGACGCCACCCAGCGGACCTATCCGATCGACAGCTGCCTTTACTTCCAGCTACCAATCGATTTTCTGGTCACCAGTGTGCGGACGATAAATTCGAGCGAGAATACCTTCGCCATCACCACCCGCTTCCGCTCCTCCGACCCCAGCGGGCCCACCTTCCAGGGGGTAGGCCGGATAGTGTTAAACGACACCCTGATCTTCTGGGATGATGGCCAACGCGGAAATGGCATGCTCATTCTCCCGGAATCGGCTTTCAGCAGCAGTTCCGGCGGAGACAGTAACCTCGTCTTCCCCATGCCCGCCAACGGCTTCATTTTTGAGATCAACGGCATCAAACCAGACCCGCCCCTGCAGATCACCATGATGATCCGGGATATGGAGATTGAATTGTGACTGGCCGCTAGGCGGCTACAGCCCGCCCAGCGGCTAGTGGCATCAGGCCTTTCCTTACCTTTTTACCGACGCGGCCCTGCAGGAGAAGGTGAGTTTTCTTCCACCGGCGCCAGCCCCAGCACCTCCTCTGCAAAACGGAAGGTCTCCCGGCGCACGCTCTCCAGGTCTTCAGAAACGAGATAGGAGGCCAGGGCGTGGCGGCCCACATTAGGGAAAGCCACTTTTCGCTTCAGCGAGTCCGGAGTGGACAGCTGATCATACATCTCCAGCATGGCGGGTACGGAGACGACCTCATCCTGTTCTTCCTCATTCTTGTAGTAGTACCCCATAAAGAAAGGCTGCCTGACCTTTTTGAACAGTCCGGGCTTCATACCGGCCTCCAAAAGGGCTTGCAAGGCGGTCAGGCTTTCCAGCCGGTAGCGGGTATTCCAGTACATTTTATACTCTTCACTCTCCTCGTACTCCCGATATTTACCGCCGACTACCAGGCGCGCCAGTTGCAGGCCCCAGGGTTTGCTCAGCAGCCAGGCATTGGGGTCGGCAATGCGAATATTGGGGGAATAGGTGATCAGGCCGGCAATTTCCGGATGGTGCGCGGCCAGGATCAGAGACAGTGTACTTCCTGTGGAGGTACTCATAAGGATCACCTTTTCTCCCAGTTTTTTTCCTACCGCCAGGGCATGAGCCGCCGAAGCCAGCAGGCTGTCTGCCGACATGCCCTTCATCGAGTCGTCTCCTCTCAGCCCGTGGGCGTGCAGGCGGGGCAGATACAGGTTGCAGCCGTAGCGCTGCGCAAATTCCAGGTTTATGGGCTTGCCCTCGGCGTAGGCAGCGGTGAAGCCGTGCAGGTAAACCAAGGCGTAGTCCGTGCGCTTCCGGGAGGAATCCGCCCAGATGATGCGCGACTCGTTATCGGGCTTCAGCTCGGGAATGGCCAATTCCGCCCGGGCAATACTGTCTTCCAGCAAGGCCAGGTTCTGAGTGAGGGTGGGCAGTGGAGCGTCCAGTTTCGGCGCTGTGGGCCGGGGCCCCAGCCAGTAGGCCATCAGGAATACCACAGACAGGGAACCGGTGATCTTCAGGGTACGCAAATCGGTAATTTTTTATGGCGAAGATAAGAATTTACCCGGCCGGGCTGACAATCGTCATTCGACAAAGCACTAAAAACCTGATACCCGTACTCTCCGCCCATAGCCCTGGCAACTTCCCTGAAGCTTCGTTACCCGCGTAAGCAGAGGCGGGCCCCTTCGTCCATTCTACCCCACCTTCCTTCTCTTGAGTGCTCCGCTCACGCAAAACCGCCAATCGCTCATCTTCCCTTTCATCTCAAAGCAGCTGGCCCTAATTTGGGTATTATAATGTGGAAGGGCGGGATGACATCCCCGGCTTCATCCAGAGCTATCACCCTCTTCCCGCAATAAATACCCTGTAGACAACAAAACGCCAAATGAACACCATCAAAGAAGCTTTTCACCGCAATGTAAAGGCCATGCAGGCGCGGGCCTCGATCGGAAAAGGCACCGCCATTACCAAGATCCGCGTTACGGATGGCCTGGCCTGCAGCATCGAAGAAGGCCCCTGGAAACTGGTAACCGATATGAGCCCCAAATCAGGCGGGAAAGGCCTCGGCCCTAATCCGGGAACCCTGGGGCGCGCTGCCCTGGGTTCCTGCCTGGCCGTTTCCTATGTGCAGTGGGCCGCCGTACTCGACATCCCGCTCATTTCACTGGAGGTGGAAATACAGGCCGATTACAATTCCCGCGGCGCCTACGGCTGGAAAGAGGTTAGCCCCGCTTATTCCGAGATCCGGTACCTCGTTCGCGTCGACAGCCCGGCAGAAGAAGAGGAGGTCCTGCGCCTGCTTGACCTTGCCGAGCAACACACCACCTACTTTCACCTATTCACTCATCCGCAGGCGCTGAAGCGCCGTGTGGAATTACTCGCCTCACAAAACAAATAGAAAATGAACGCACAATTGCAATTGAGGGTACAGCGGTACGGCTGGGACCGCGCCACGCCCTTCTACGACAAAGGCTGGCAGGAAGCCCTTCGGCCGGCACAAAACCTTTTATTCTCCATGGCAGCTCCCCAGCCGGGCGAGCAGGTGATCGACATTGCCGCCGGCACCGGCCTGGTAAGCCTAAGGGCTGCCCGGGCGGTAGGCCCGGGAGGCGGAGTGCTCGCCACGGATATCTCAGACGGCATGTTGAAAGAGGCTGCTTTCCAGGCCCGCCGATCAGGACTGGAGAACATTTCCTTCGGGCGCATGGAGGCGGAAGCCCTGAAATGCCCCGATGGCCGGTTCGATCTGGCGTTGAACGCGCTGGGCCTGATGTACGTCACGGACGTACGCGCCGCCATGCGCGAAATGTATCGTTCACTGAAATCCGGTGGCCGGGCGGTAGCTGCCGTCTGGGGCCGCCGCGACAAGTGCGGCTGGGCGGAGATCTTTCCCATCGTGGACGCCCGGGTAAATACCGACGTATGCCCCCTGTTCTTCCAGTTGGGCACCGGAAACAATCTCATGAGGGCTTTCGAACAGGCAGGTTTCAAAAAGATCAGGTGTAAACTCATCAACACCTACCTGTATTACTCCGATGCCGAAGCAGCCTGTTCCGCCGTGTTTGCCGGCGGGCCCGTAGCTATGGCCTATTCCCGCTTTGATGAGGCCAGCAAGCGGGAGGCTGAGGCCGAGTATATTGACTCCATTGCGGCTTACCGGAAAAACGGCGCATACTTCATTCCCGGAGAATTTGTAGTGGTAAGTGGTTGTAAATAGACGAGATTCCAAAGGGAAAAATGATTATAAAACCCTTTATCCTCTTGGGAGATGACACCTTTCCCGGTTTAACGCCGGAAGAAAGGCGCCATCTCCCGTGAGTATACAGCAACTTAACCTTCTGTTCATGTTGGTTTAACTTTAGGCCTATACCTTTGTGGGTTAATCGTAAGGTATATAAACATGCCCGACTTCTTTCTGATCATCGTATTACTTCTTTTTCTACTGGCCATTTCCGACCTGATCGTGGGAGTAAGTAATGATGCGGTGAACTTTCTCAACTCGGCGGTAGGCTCCAAAGTGGCGCCCAGGAAAGTGATCATGATCGTCGCCAGCCTGGGGATCTTTGTAGGGGCAACCTTTTCCAGCGGCATGATGGAAGTAGCGCGCAAGGGCATTTTCAACCCGGAGTACTTCTTCTTCGCAGAGATCATGGTCATCTTCCTGGCCGTCATGCTGACGGACATCATCCTGCTTGACCTGTTCAATACTTTCGGCCTGCCTACTTCCACCACTGTTTCCATCGTTTTCGAATTGCTGGGAGCGGCAGTAGCTGTTTCCCTGCTGAAAATATCGGCCGCAGGCGACAGTTTTGCCACGCTGGGAGAATACATCAATACCTCCAGTGCGCTGGTCATCATCTCGGGCATTTTCCTCTCGGTGGGTATCGCTTTCCTCATTGGGGCCATTTTACAGTACCTCAGCCGCCTGCTCTTTACTTTCCACTACGAGCGGCGCCTGGACTGGATCGGCAGCCTCTGGGCGGGCCTGGCGCTCACCATTCTAACCTATTTCCTGCTTTTTAAAGGCATTAAAGGAGCCTCTTTCGTGACGGAGGGCTTTGCCGATTGGGTCAAGAATAACACGCTCGCTCTAAGTGTCGGTTTTTTCATTTTCTGGGCCATACTGATGCAGGCCGTCACCATGATCTTCAAGATCAACATCCTGCGCATCATCGTGCTCTTCGGTACTTTTTCCCTGGCCATGGCCTTTGCCGGCAACGACCTGGTCAATTTTATCGGAGTGCCTATCGCCGGCTTCGAATCCTACAACGCCTGGGCCGCTTCCGGCAGTGATGCGGCTGATTACAACATGGAAGTGCTCAACCAGCCGGTACGCACCAAGACCTACCTGCTGCTCATTGCCGGCCTGATCATGATCCTGACCCTGTGGTTTTCCCGGAAGGCACAATCGGTCACCGAAACGGAGGTCAACCTGGGAAGGCAGGACGAAGGCTCCGAGCGCTTCGAACCCAATTTCCTTTCCCGGAGCATTGTGCGCTATACCCGCGTACTGGGACGGGGAGTGAACTGGGCCGTTCCACGGAGCTGGATCGACAAAGCGGAGCAAAGCTTCCAGCCGATACGCGCCGACAGCGAGAACGGCATGGAAAAGGAAGCCGCCGCTTTCGACCTGGTGAGGGCCTCGGTCAACCTCACGGTGGCCAGTATGCTCATTGCTTTTGCTACTTTCCTGAAGCTTCCGCTCTCTACTACCTATGTTTCCTTTATGGTGGCCATGGGTACTTCTCTGGCCGACCGGGCCTGGGGGAGGGATAGTGCCGTTTACCGTGTGGCCGGGGTATTGAATGTGATCGGGGGGTGGTTCGGCACCGCTTTCATCGCTTTTACGGTATCCGCCCTTTTCGCCTGGCTGATCCATTCCTTTGGAGGCTGGGCCATTGGCGTGCTGGTGCTGGCAGCCATATTTTTTATTTCGCGCACCTTTTTTCTGCACCGGCGGATAGCAAAGGAAAAGGCCGTCGAGGAAGCTTACGAACGGGATGCCCAGGCCATTCCCGCCGCCAAGATCCTTCAGGAAACCTACAGCAATGTTACCGATAGCCTTTGTTCGATCAGGACAGCCCTTCACGACTCCATTTTCGGCCTGCTGCAGGAAGACCTGTTGCTGCTGGAGCGGGCGGAGAAAGCCGTGAAAAATCTCAAAAAGAGCAATAAACAGGCGAAGAAAAAACTGTACAGCGCCATTCGCCAGATCGAAGAGCAAAGCACGGAGGGCAGCCGCGTTTACCTGCTGGTGTACGACCTCGAACAGGATATACTGCAATCCATTACTTTTATAGCCGATGCCTGTCGCGAGCATGTGGAGAATGTGCACAACCCTCTGGACCCGCAGCAAGGCGAACAGCTATACGACATACAACAGGCAGTGGGTAACTACCTCACTACGATCATTAAAATGATCGAAGAGGAAGATTTCAGGGCCATAGGGCCGGTGCTGGAAGAAAAGCGGGAACTCTTCCTCCGGCTCGAGCAACTCATCGCCCGGCAGGTGAAAGGAGTAAAGAGCCAGCAGTACGGCCGTAAGAACAGCATGCTTTATTTCAGCCTGTTGCTGGAACTGAAGGATATTATCGCCGTGGGGGCCCGCTTCGTCAAGCTATACGAACGCATGGAACAGGCCGCCCAGCAGGAAGAGCCCTACCTTGTGGTGGACAAAGAAATCTCCTGATCACTGTTTTTTGATCAATTGTTTCAGGCGGGAAAGCACCTTTCCCGAATCAGGCATGACCGGCCGGGTATATTTCTCCAGGCTGTCCAATCCCTCCTATTCCAGTACGAAGATATTTTTCTTCTCGCAGATCTCCTTCAGTTTTTTCGGCCATACCGTGACGCTTACCTCTCCAATATGGGCTTTCTTCAGCAG
>CAYVVK010000259.1:0-792 GCA_964454855.1 uncultured Phaeodactylibacter sp.
AACACCTCCGCAGGTTTTCCAAATTCCTGGAGGGGGGATAGGCCTTCTTCATCGAAAAATGCCAGCCTCTCATTTTTTGTACAATTTGTTGTACAATTTCAAGCTCGCAATGCTCAAAGTGCTGATTATCAATCTAATAAACCGCCGCACTCCCTGTCCCGTCCGGACCGCAAAAGCTCAAGCAGAGAGATGCTCGGGCTTTTGTTGTTTTAGGGCATTTCTGTACTGCGGAGCAAAGAGAAAGCCTTCACTCTTGTCTCAACCAGCTAAAAACCATAGAGGGAGTGGCTCCTTTGCCGTTTCCGGGATTAGCCCCTTCACCCATCCCGGCCTGGAGTAAAAGGCAGAGAAGGACAAGTGTACGGCGACAATGGCCTGCGGTAAGCTGCCTGCATCTACTGAAAGAAAGCACTTCAATAGCTGACCCTGTAAGTACGCGAAACACTGAGCGCTTTGGCAATAGAAAGCGCTCACCACACAGTTGTCATGAGATAATTTCTAAAATACTTTAACATGAAAAGCAAACTAAAGTCCACAGCAATTCTTTTTGTTCTTGCAGCAATGATGACTGCCTGCCAGCAAGCTGTAAAGGAGCAGAAAACCGCTGCTGCCGAATCGGCTTCCGGGCTGGAGATCACTCCTCTGGTAGAAAAAGTGCTGAGTGCCGAAGAACAGGAGGCGCTCACACCCGACGAGGTGATCGCCATCCTCCGGGAAGGCAATGAGCGGTTCGTAAACAATGACCTCACGGCCAGGGATCATTCAGCCCAGGTTCGGAACAGCGCGCAGGGC